>JAJYVK010000318.1 GCA_021792075.1 Actinomycetes bacterium
ACGTGGCTTGCCCAGCATTCCTTTCAGTCCGGGGTTATACTTCTCGACAGGGCCATTTGCTCTGATGACGAAAACCTCTGGCGTGGTTGGTTCATCTGGACGAATGAACCTGACACCAAAGGTGCAGCCATGCCTCCGGGGGAAGAAAAAGAGCATGGCATTATGCCGGTGTCCAATTGCATATTCACCGGGGGGTTGTCTATGTCTATCCGTACGGGGTTTTTACTGTCACTCCAGCGGCGGTTCCGCCCGTCCATTCTCCTTATCTCGACTGCACTCATAATGGCGGCATGCGGCAGTTCCTCAGCTGCAAAGGGATCTGTCACCACGAGTTCAGCTCCAGCTTCGCCATACACATTTCACGCTATCCTTTCCCTCACAGGAGCTGGCGCGACTCTTGGAAGTGCCGCAAAACAGGCTCTGACCGCGTTTGCCGCCTATGAGAATTCACAGGGGGGTATTGATGGGCACCCCATCAAGGTGGATATTGCGGATAATCAAAGCACGCCTTCAACTGCCGTGGCCGAGGCGACCTCATTGATCCATTCCGGGGTGCCGTTTATACTCAACGGCAGCATAAGTTCGGCCGACAACGCCGTGGACGCTTTGGCGGGTTCGCAGGGGCCGGTCGTCTACGATCTATCACCGGTCGCGCATCCGGCTGCAGGTAGTTATGTCTTTGCCCCTGGAATTTCCACCACATATTTGGAAGCCGCAATTGCGAATTTTATGAAAGTCAGCGGCTATAGCAGGATTGCGATAATTAACACGGTTGATGCCAGTGGACTTGCCGGCTACAACGACTTAGAGGCGGCGCTGAAGAATCCGACTGCGGCAGGTCTTACCGCGGTGGCGCATCAGACCTACGAGCCAAATGCCGTTAGCGTCACGCCACAGCTCTCCGTCATCAAGGCCGCCAATCCACAGGCGATCTTCGTATCGACAACAGGCACCCCCTTCGGTACGGTGCTTAGGGGAATGAAGTCACTCGGAATGCAGAATATCCCTACCTTTGCCACTTCGGGGAATGCCCTGCAATCAGCACTTAAGAACTTCTCATCGGTAATTCCAACCCACCTTTACATGCCACTTGGACCTCTCTACTTTTCTCCGCAGTCACTTCCAGCTTCAATGCGTTCGTTCATGACGCGCTTCGACGGTGTCGTAAAGGCTGCGGGCGCCGAGCCCAATACCGGGTGGGGGCTTCCCGTCGACGCGTTTCTACTGGTGGTGCGCGCACTGCGCGCTCTTGGGGTGAATGCCACGGCCCCCCAGCTGAAGAACTATCTCGAGACCAAGGTCAAGAGCGTTCCGGAGTCCTTTGGACTCTACACAATGAGCGTCTCCAACCATGTGGGTACGAACGGTAACGACGTTTGGATAGGGGAGTGGACCGGGACGTCATTTGAGATAGTCTCTGGTGAGTATGGGACCTCCGTCGTCAATCACGTATCCGTTGCGCAGTCAAATTCATAGGAGGATCTGGATGCAAAGGGAGTTCACTCAGCAATGGGTTCAGGATTGGCTGATCCGGAGCAGTGGCACTTCAGTGAATGCTGAAAACGGCCGGCGTAGGTATCCGGAAGCGGCCAAGTCGGAGTCGATGATACCTAAGGTTCTAGGCATTTCCGGAAAGCGGCAGAAGGCGATGGCCGATGCAGCTGCCGCTGCAGGACATCGTCAGACTGCGGTCAAGCTCTACGAACTCTCGTTGCGCAGCTTGATAGAGGCTCAGCACAACATATTTACCGAAATTCCCTTGAAGAAGGCGTTGATGGAGACGGCTCAGCAGTGTCTCGACTCGGTCATAGGTCTCGCATCGCACAGTGCAAAGAGGTTGACGATACCATTTGGTGATCAGATGCTGCCAGCCTTGTTGCATTTCCGCAACGAGGGTGATCCTCTTCTTGTTTATATTCCGGGAATGGACGGCACCAAGGAGACCTCATCAATCGGCCCTCTTGCCACTCCCTTCCTCTCGAGGGGATTCAAGGTTTTTTCCATGGATGGTCCAGGTCAAGGAGAGGCTCGGACTCTCAATGGAATACGGCTTACTAGAGAGAATTACAATGCGGCGCTTCAAACGGCCTTGGACTTCCTTTATGATAACGGACACTGGAATGGTGACGATGTATGGGTGATAGCAAGCAGCTTGGGCACGAGATGGGCTCTGGAGCTCGCGGCGTCAGAACCGAGAGTCAAAGGGGTAGCCCTGTTGCATGCATGTTTTGGCAGTCTTGGCCCGCTTCTTTTTTCTGCCCCTCCGCGATTTTACAAGGTCATGCGGTACATGACCGGTCTTGCAGGGACGGAACTTGATGAGTTCATTGCGGCGAGCGAGCTGTCTCCGGACATTGAAGTCAACTGCCCGACACTCGTTTGCATCGGTGAGTTCGATCCGCTTACAAGCATTCCCGAAGCAAGGGCGCTTTATCGCAACAATCTCAAGGGCCCTAAGGAGCTCTTAGTCTTCGAAAATGCCTTCCACGGCAGCGATGGAATGGACTGTCTCCATGGGATGAACGGCACTGACGTTGCGGCGGATTGGATACTCGACAGAGTCATGGGCAAACCTGTCATTGACGGGGAGTCACTGGTTGGCGAGGACTCACTTGGTCCATACCAAAGGGCTCCACTCACAGAGTGGCAAACGTTGCGGGAAGGTGCTTGGGGTATCTGACAAGCTGCCGTGACTCCGTCGAGATCGCCGATTCTCATTGAAGAAGAGGGCACGCTTTATTCGATGCTGTTGAGATGCCTTGTTAGGCAGAAGTCCATGATTATAAAGAGGTAGATGAACGCCTAAGAGGCTACATGCCAAACGAGGCGGTGCTTATCGCGCGGATCGCTTCAGGTGATCCGTCAATTGTGACCTGCGCTGCCTCTCGGCGACCCATCAGATACAGGATCAGTTCTCCTGGTGCGCCAGACAGGGTTGCAGTGGGTGTTCCCTTGCGGACTAGGCGCTCATCGCGAATCGCTTCGTTCGATCGACGGAGGTTGAGGCCCACAGCTCCCAAGGAGCGGGTCAGAAGTCGGCCCCTGTGGCAGAGGAGGCTCCAAAGGGCGTCATCCAGCTCTGTAGTCTCCCTTTCCGGCCGTGGCGTCATGTCGCCGCTTCCTCGCCGGACATCCTCATGATGGACATAAAACTCCATCAGGTTCATCGCTCGATCAAATGGGCGTAGCCAGAGTGGTGGTCCTGATCGAATCATCGCCACTAGCTCAGGGTAAGGACGCTGAATGGTTCGCTCGGTGGCTCTGCGCAAGATCGCCGAGAACGGTCCACCAAAGATGATGCCCGGGGCGGCCGTCAGATTGCGCTCTCGAATGACCAGATGAGCGGCTAGGTCGGTTGTGTTCCATCCCTGGCATAGAGTCGGAGCATCTGGGCCCAGGGCAATCATTAGATCGCAAAGGGCCTCACGTTCAGCTCGGTGCGGCGCAGTTAACGGCATTTGACCCCCTAATGAGCCTTGTGGTTCCACCGTTGATCTTGGAGAGCTCCAGAGGACGGACTCTTGAGATTTAGGTAGACGATATGAAAATCCTATAACGTTTCATCTGCTATTTCCTGAGAAGGCCGCTCGCGACGT
>JAJYVK010000319.1 GCA_021792075.1 Actinomycetes bacterium
AGCAGGCCGACGGTCTGTGCAGGCGCTTCAAGGCTGAGCTCGGAGAAAATACCACTGTTATAGCGACCGGAGGTCTGAGCGGGCTCATCTCGGGGTACTGCAAGGAGATCGACTTTGTGGAGCCATGGCTGACTCTTCACGGCCTGCGGCTTATTTTCGAGATGAACACACCTTGGAGAGGTTGAGCAACTAGTGTCTAACAGCATCAATGATCGCCCGAGCGAGAGTTCCGAGATCCCTTACTCATTTGCACGAACGGCCGGAGCAGGGGAGATCCGGAGGAGTTTTGCAAACCTTGGTCCCGGCGAGAGCACCGGCGTGGTCCACTCTGTTGCCGGCCGAATCATGTTGCTTCGCAGGCAAGGCAAGATCGCTTTTGCAGAACTACGAGACTCTTCGGGACACATCCAGCTTTTCGCAGGTGCTGATATCACTGAGAATTTCGACAGGTTTGTAGACCTCTCACTTGGCACCTGGATAGGTGCCACCGGCGAGGTTATCACAACAAGGAGGGGAGAACTTTCTCTCAAGGTGCAAAAGTGGGTGGTTTTGGCCCACGCTGAAAGGGGATTCGGCGACAAGTGGCATGGTGTAACCGATCCTGACACACGTTACCGCCAACGGTATGTGGACTTGTGGGCGAACCCCGAGGTCAGAGAGATCTTTGTCCAGCGCAGCAAAATTATCTCGGAGATACGGCATTATCTGGAGGAAAAAGGATTCATGGAGGTAGAGACCCCTCTTCTTCACAGTGTCGCAGGAGGTGCGCTGGCCAAGCCTTTCACTACACACCACAATGCCCTGGACATGGATCTATTCCTCAGGATCGCTCCCGAGCTGTACCTCAAGCGCCTGGTCGTCGGTGGCTTCGAAAAGGTCTTTGAGATAGGACGGGTGTTCCGGAACGAAGGCATCTCACCTCGGCACAACCCCGAATTCACGATGCTCGAACTCTATCAAGCCTACGCTGACTACCACGTGATGATGGAGCTGACCGAAGAGCTCGTCTCGCACTTGGCTCAGGTGATCTGCGGGTCAACGGTGATCAGCTACCAGGGTAGAGAGCTGGATCTCACTCCACCCTGGAAGCGCCTCACCATGGAAGAGATCGTCTCGGAACAGCTTGGTCGTCAGGTTAGCGTCTCAATGGGATTGCCAGAACTCTCAGCTATCGCCATCGAGCATGAGATATTCGTCTCTCCCTCTTGGGGTCCGGGAAAGGTTCTGCTGGAGATTTACGAAAAGATTGCTGAGCACACCATCTGGGATCCCGTTTTCGTGTGCGATTATCCACAAGAGGTTTCTCCACTTTCTCGAGACCATCGCTCCAAGCCTGGCATGGTCGAACGCTTCGAGGTCATAATTGCCGGAAGGGAGCTGGCAAACGCATTTTCCGAGCTGACAGATCCCGCGGAGCAGCGTAGGCGTTTCCTTCATCAGGTAGCGCAACACAGAGACGGTGATGAGGAGGCGATGGGCATGGATGAGGACTATCTCCGGGCACTTGAGTATGGTCTGCCTGCGACTGGCGGGCTGGGAATCGGAATCGACCGCCTTGTGATGCTCTTGACGGATCAGTCTCAGATTCGAGAGGTTGTCGCTTTTCCGACCATGCGGCCGGAACAGGATCGCTAGCACGTCCAGGGCAGCCCTCTTTTCAATGGATTCAAGATCGGTTGCAAGGCCATGAAATTGTTGTCCAACTATTTTTCTGCGAGATAGCATTGTCTTGCGCTTTGTGCACTTGGCATAAGGCGTTCGCAAGAAAGGGGGAATGCATTATGGCTCAGACGTATGAGAAGCCAAGCATAACTGTGGAGCTGGCTAACGAGATCATCCAGGCCGCAGCAAAGAAGTCCACCGAAATCGGTGTACCTATGGTAATTGCCGTTGTGGACGAATCAGGAATCCTCAAGGCTTTCCAAAGAATGGACGGGGCTGCACTTCTGAGTGTTGACATTGCCCAGAACAAGGCTTATACGGCGGTGAGCTTTGGCATGTCAACCGATGCCTGGTACGACTTTATCAAGAATGACCCACCCCTTAATACCGGGATTGTTCATACCCCCCGTCTCGTGGTATTCGGGGGCGGGTATCCGATCATTGTCGATGGGAAGGTCATAGGCGGGGTAGGCTGCTCCGGCGGTCACTACACCCAGGACATGGAGTGTGCTAAAGCCGGCCTTGCAGTCGTGGCAAGCTAGCTCTGGAGATCCACTGAGTCGAACTGGACTCTCTCGCCTCGCTCGAGGCGCATCGGCACAATGCGTTTGCCACCTCTGGCGAAGACCGCTAAGGTCGGAGGTGTCGTTCGAGGGAGCAAGCTATAGAGGGTCCAGATTGGTTGCCTTAGGGGGCAAGCAATCGCTGACTCTTCAGCGGGAAGGAGCAATGAATGGGAAGGCTTATGAGTCCGGCGTCCAACCCAGGAGCTCGTCTCCGTGAACTTCTGGCTCGCCCCCAGCCGCTTTTAGCACCTGGTGCCTTCGACGGGCTGAGCGCTCGTCTAATCGAAGAGGCAGGGTTCGATTGTGTCTACATGACCGGTTTTGGTGCCGCTGCTTCAGTGTTGGGAAGGCCTGACGTTGGGCTTCTGACCATGACTGAAATGGTGGAGCACGCACGCCAGATTGCGCAGGCTGTCGCCCCCTTGCCGGTTATCGCCGATGCGGACACCGGATACGGAAATCCGATTTCGGTTATAAGAACCGTCCAGCAGTACGAGCTGGCAGGGGTGGCCGCAATTCACATCGAAGACCAGGTAGCACCCAAGAAGTGCGGTCATATGGCTGGAAAAGAGGTTATTCCAAAGGCAGACATGGTAAACAAGATCAGGGCTGCTGTGGACGCACGCAGATCGCCTGATTTCGTTATAATCGCCCGCACTGATGCCCGCGCGGTAGAGGGGTTGGAATCGGCATTGGACAGGGCGCAGGCCTACAGGGAGGCGGGTGCTGACGTCTTATTCATTGAGGCCCCAGAAGGAGTCGAAGAGATCGAAAAGGTGTCCAAGACTTTTTCAGATGTGCCACTTTTGTACAATTGGGCTGAGGGTGGAAAAACTCCACCCCTTTCATATGCTGAGATACGGAGCATGGGATTCCGGATAATCATCTTTCCTGTTGGTGCTCTCCTCACTGCCGCTCAAGCGATTCGCGGACTGCTGAAGTCATTGCGAGAAGAGGGCACACCAACCAAGGAGATGGATAAGATGGTCCCCTTCTCCGAGTTTCTTGAATTCATTGGACTTCCTGAGATCTCTGAACTGGAACAGCGTTACAAGTCTCTTTGACGAGCATCTTTTTAGTGAATGCCATCATCGAAGCCGTGCGTCACGCTCAAAGAAGCTGCATTCTTCGCGAGATGCGATTCTAGTCTTGACGGTGATGGAAAGCTTTGACAAGCCCTGCCTCACCATATTCTGAACGCACATATGCTTTGTTCTTTCCTCAGCTGCTTAGCCTGAATCCACCGAAGGACATCGTCAAAACCGACTCCGGGCTTTCAATTCGTAACAGCCAACTGGTTTGAACGGAAAGATCGTCACTTGAATCAATTCTGACTCAAGCAAGGGCGTGAG
>JAJYVK010000320.1 GCA_021792075.1 Actinomycetes bacterium
TGAAGATGCTTGGTTCAAATCGGCACCAAACAAAATCGGCCGTTAAGCCGCGCCAATACTGGGCTTTACTGAAATTAACCCGGGTTTAACCGGACACTATTGGGGCCACTCATTCAGGCAGGGACTAACAACTATTTCAGTTTGGAAGCCGGACCAGCCTTTGCTGCTGGTGCGAACGGTACGTATCAGCTTGGGGCGAATACATTCGAGACCTATCCAGGTCCGGGCATGCTCGCGTCCGGCAATGCATTCGCTCAGTCCTACTTTGGAGCGAGAGTAAACGGGATAACCGATCCTCAAGCTTTTGCCACGACACTCAACGCCGGAGGGAGCTACAACTCGAGTTCGAGTTACAACTCGACGCTTACGAGCACGATCAACCAGGCGAATGCCGTCATGGGCTGCCAGTAAGGGGACGGGCTACGTCATGGCCAAGTACTTGCTGTGTGCGGCGCTGTTGTTTGTGGCCATAGAGCCGCCCGCGCGATGTGAACCGGGATGCACTGCGACTCCTCTGACGCAACAGGAAGCGGAGCGTTTGGTGATGGCTGTTCCGGAAGCCGTGACCGCGGAGAAGATGGGAGGGAAACTCTCGGTAATCGCATGGAAGCCGGCGCACCCGAATGCTTCGTTCTACTACTTCATGTTGCTCTCGACGGTTAGTACGCCGACGACACCCCTGGACAACGGAATGCTCGGTTACTTCTCGATCAACAAAGAGACCGGACGGGTTGTTAACGTTGCAGGTGAGGATACGGTTGGCAAAGAACTGGAGAGGCTCCAGTCGAAGCTACGAGCCAAGCACTGCATCAAGGGTTGAGTCCGTATACTGCTGTAAATTCTTATGGCTTGAAATTGAAAAAGGCCACTGTCTTCCCCGAGAATGGGTGTTGTCCAGACAACCTATTCTCAGCAAGGAGGAAGAACAATGGCCAATATTAACGTTACCCTGAATCCGGATCTTTTGCCAAATCTTCTGTCCGATGATGGCGGAGGGTTTCTGGGGGCGTTTACCGGGGCGGTGATGGAGTCCCAGTTGACGTATGGGTCGTTTGGGCAGGATGTCCTGGATGTGGCCATTGCCTCGGCGGTGGGGGGTGGGATATCCAAGCTCTCCGGGGCGAGTTTTGCCAACGGAGCATGGTCCGCAGCCTTCCAGCAGATGTTCAACGCCGCTGAGCATGGCGTGTCACGTTTGAATCAGATACTGGACAGTAAGCTTAAACCGAATCAGGTCACAATCAGCAGAGTAGTGGCGGCCGAGATACTCAATGCGAATGTGCCAGATAGGGTGAAGTTTGTTGCGGGTCAACTAACTCCGGGCGAACTCGCCAAAGCCCGGCTGATCTTGGCAGCTTATAGCTTTGTCGAGAAGCATTTTGCCGTCGTCAGGATCATGCTGCATGGATATATTGGAATGGCGGGTACCGGCAATCCGGAAGATTTCGTGATAGCGTCAGGAAAAGCAGCGGTGAAGGTGATCTGGCAAGGTGTTTCTGGAGGCTCACATTCAGTTCGTGTAGTAATTCATCCTGGAATCTTCGGGTCTACAATGAAATCGAGGCTTGAAACTGGTCTTGAGTACAGAGCTGCAGTTGGTAGTTGGTTGAACTCTTGTCCTTTAACCACTGGCTGCTAATCTCCATCTGTATTTATTGGTACGTTTGATTCACTCGCCCAGAACATTCTGTCAGAATGAGTTGGCTATGTCTTGAGCAAGAGAGCTGGTGACATGAGAACGATGTGGATGCTTTTAATGTTCGTCCCTGTATTGAGTTGGGCCCACCATGCGCCCTGTCAATGGCGGAGAGTGATTCGTTCACGTCAAATCATCGAACTGTCGCATGGTGAACTGCATGGCAGGAGACATGATGGATTTGGCGAATCCATCTCCATTTCAGGTTCAACAGCGGTTGTGGGTGCGATGGGGCTGGATCGAGCCTTCGTATATCAGTTGGTCAAAGGCATATGGATTCAGGAACAGGTCCTGCGACCCGAAGGTCCCTCGGAATCATTTGGTAGCGAGGTAGCCATATCAGGCACGACCATCGTCGTGACCGATCCGCTGATCTACCACATGAATGGAGCCGCCTTTGTCTTTCGTCGGGACGGAAACCGATGGATACAAGTCAAAGTGCTGCGTCCTCCATCTGGAGGTTGGCTGGATCACTTTGGCGTTCTTGACAATGGACTGGCCTTGTATCGGAACACGGTGTATGTCACAGGAGGGAAACCCGTCGGGAATCATCGCCGCTATGTCTGGGTAATTTATGTCTATGAAGAGCGCAATGGTCACTGGACCCGAACGGCTATCGATGCCCGGGACTTGCCGAAGGGGAGCACATTGGGTCCTGCAATCGCGGTTCTGGGTCCCCGCTCGTTGGCAGACGGATCGCTCTTGGCAAGCGTCAGGCTGAAGCATGCGCCGCGGGATCTGATCCGGCACGCAGGGCAAATCAATATCTTGCGGCTCGTTCATCAGAAATGGATTGTCAGCGCAAGGCTGCTGGCCAACCGCCCGCATAAAGGCGGGGCACTAGGATTTCCTGTTGCGGCCTCGGGAAATGAGATCATTGCGGCGGCCCGTGATGGGATTTATGTATATCGCAAGAGGACTGGTCAGTGGTATCACTTCTGGAAGATCAAGCCTGCACCGCATCAGTACACCTTCTATCCTACGCCCATAGACCAGATCGTCAAAGTCGTGCTCCATTTCATGTCCCACATGGATCGGGATCAGAATGCTGGTCGCAGGCCAAAGCCAGCCCGGCCTAAACAGGTTTGGAAGAGCATTCCTCACGGCGCACCGGTAGCAGTCTCTGCCCCTTGGGTTGCTTATGGATTCCAAAAGACCTGGATTCGAGGGAAACGGGGATATTGGGGAATTGTTTTTCTTTTCAAGCAGGAGCACATGCGTCTCGTTGCGGTAGCGACTCTCGCGCCACCGCCATTTACACGCCAGCAGCAGGTTGCTTTTGTCACAGGTACGAGAGCGGTGAGGCTCTCCGGGAACTGGCTCGCCGTAGGGGCAAAAAACCTGAAGACCCAGGGAGGCTTGGTGTACTTCTATCATCTGAATCCTGGTGCCTCGGGATGTCCAGCACCCCAACATGACTTCGCAGGTACCTACAAACATTTCGGCCAGTAAACGGACTCACGCCTGGTGGGGGCCACGGCGACGGTGGACGGGGTGATGGCGACGACGTTGACGGCGAGCTACGATGGGGTGGGGAATCTCGAGAGCAAGACAGGGCTCGGGGGGACGGTGGACTATACGTACGGGAGCGATCGGGACCAGGTGGCCTCGGTGGGGTTGACGGGATCGGATCCCGGGGTGGTGGCGGGGAGTCTGGACTATGATGCGGCGGGGCGGATGACGGCCGGTCTCGGGCTCACGGTGGATTATGACGGGCGCGGGCTGGCGGCTGAGGTGACGACGGGGAGCGGGACGGGGCTGTTCCAGTACACGCCGGGTGGAGGGCTCGAGTCGGAGGAGGTATCCGGGGCGTCGGGGACGGAGGCGGTGTACGAGATGGACGGAGGTCTGGTCCGTGCGGTGGTGCGACC
>JAJYVK010000321.1 GCA_021792075.1 Actinomycetes bacterium
CCGCAGCCACCAGCGCAAACCGCGGGGCGTAGGACGTGACGTGTCGTGAACCAGTCATGGGAGGGCACCATCAGTGGGGAATCACAGCCATTTTATCGCAGCGCCCCCGCGGAAAAGCCGCGAACAGCCGAAACAGGCAAATGAGGATCGCCGCAACAGATCGCACGACGGAGGGCCGACATGTCCGTGGTGCGATGGCTTGAAGATTCCCTGGCCGTGGAACTGAGGATGCCAAGCCCTCCCTCCTCACGGCCCTCTCCGATCCCTCGCCCAGACAACAGCCTACAGGTTCATGGTGCGGTCGAGCGCTCCCTGACTGTTGACGTTCGGAAACGACGGCATGCGTTCGTGGTGAGCGACATATAACGGAACAGGGGAAAAGCCGTGTGCACTTGTCCGCTATAGGGAATCGCCCTCCTCAGACCCTGGGCGCAGGTTCCACAACCACGGCCGTCCCATACGCCACCACCTCGTTCATAGCCTGCCCCTGCCCCGCGTCAAACTCCCCGGAATCGAAACGCATCGCAAGAACGGCGTTGGCCCCCAAGGAACGGGCGTGTTCGGCCAGCTGCGAAAGAGCTTCATCACGCGTCGCGGCGACCATCTTGAGATAGCCGGTTTGTTGCCCGCCGATGACCGCACGGAGGCCGCCCAAGAAGTTGCCCACGATAGAGCGGGAACGCACCGAAGTGCCGTAGACCGGGCCGAGCACACGCGTCACACGCATTCCCGGATAGTCGTTGGTGGTGAGGATGGTGCACGAGGTCTCGGCCATCGCAGGATCCTCCAAAGAACAGAGGAAAGGATCGCTCATCCTAGCACCACCCAGCCGTTCGCATCCACCCGATCCGGCGATGCGCTTGACCGACAAAAACCCTATCGACTCACGCAAACGCTTCGAGCGGTGGTGCCGGAATCTTGTGCCCAAGCCCGGGTTCGAACCAGCACAGTTCCTCTGCTACCTTGGTCAAGCACTGCTGGGAGTATGGCGACAAGCCCGTACCCTTTGGGAAGGGCTGGCGCAGCAAGCCATTGGTATTCTCACTGGTAGGCCGCTGCCTGTGGCTATGCGGGCCAGCACAGTACACGCACAGTTGGGTTCGATTCTCCAGTTCTTCGTGTCGGACCATCTCCTTACCCTGGTCGTAGGTCAGGGTCTTTCGCAGCGCCTTGGGCAGAGTGCGCAGGCGTCTAGTGAAGCCTTCCAGCACGGCCTCTGCCGAGGAATCATCCACTCGGGCCAGGATGACGAAACGGGTGCTACGGTCGACCAAGGTACCAATGGCACTGCCGTTGTAGACCTTTTTAGTGAGATCTCCCTCCCAGTGACCGGGAATCTCCCGAAGCTGTACCTCTTCAGGCCATTCACGGATAGAGTACATGTTCCGAAGGCTGCCACAGCGATCCTTGCCACGGCTGTGTAGACGGCGCTTCTGGTGGCCCTGCCACAAGGACTCCACCGGTGACTTCAATTCTTTCAGGCGTTTGGCATCCGGCACGCTTATCCCGCCGAACTTGTTGCGCCAGAGGTTAGTACGAAGTCTCGCTGAAGCTGTGTCGGCGACACAACTTCTTCACTTGCACGCCGGCTTCCGCCTCACGCAGGAAGCCGATGATCTGCTCTTCGGTAAACTCCTTCTTCATCTCCAATCTCTTTGTCGTTGGGGATTGGACTTCTAGATTGCTGTGCTACTCAAATCCGGGGGGACCTCGATCCCACGACTAAACGGGGGTCCCAAATAACGGGTGCTCAGAATACTTATCTCCATAGTCTTCTAAGCAATCTATTTTTAAGCAATCTATCGCATCAGTTAGATATGTATCAGATCTGCGAAGGGGATTATAAATTGGGAGGACTACAGTAACGTCGACCATAATGCTGAGCAGGTAGAAATGTCAGAAATATTATAAGGGACCTCTGTTTTCTGATTGATTTGCCGAGACACACATAATATTATTACGTTGGCGCCACACTTATTGATTTCTCGACATAGAAAGCAGGAACGCGCTAACAGACCCCCGCTGGCGAAGGCGTGAGAAGTACCGCAGCCTACCAGAAGGGAACAGTTTCTCGAGGCGTGGACGATAGTAATCTCTAGGCGGAGGGTACGAACGTCATCGAATCTTTTGCCCCCGTAGCGGGGCCGCAGCCATCCTCTGAGCGGTGTTGAGCGCCTACTACTGGTCTACTTCCTGCCCACGGGTTCAAC
Organism: Actinomycetes bacterium; assembly: GCA_021792075.1. Classification (GTDB taxonomy): domain Bacteria; phylum Actinomycetota; class Acidimicrobiia; order Acidimicrobiales; family Acidimicrobiaceae; genus SCQM01. Next base: position 2,211 of record JAJYVK010000321.1, read on the forward strand.
ATATTGCAACCGGCGTGAGGCATGACTACGGTGACCCTGGATCATTTTGTCAAGCACGAGGTGGACCTCCACGCCGCCCAGCCGTTGACACACTTTGAAGTTCTGGAACTAATTTATCAGAGGTTCAGGAATCACTTATGGGCCCGTTGGCCCATGGTATCGCCGAAGGTTCTCTTACTGCGGCATAACTATGGGCTGCAGCCCATGAGCCATGTGTCTCAGAATGGATCCGGTTCCTGGGCATCAAGTCGAGTCCAATTTTTGTCAGGACCCCGGAAGGCAACGGGGGGCCGAGCGGTTCATCCAGACGTTTATTTCGAGAACTTTACAGACTCAATGCTTGTTTAACCAATGATCTGACGATACACTGCTTGTTTATTTTCCATAACCATATTGGCTTACACCGCAAGCTTCTAATCATGCATCTCATTGTTTGAGTTAGGGACGGGAGTGTGGTATTGTAATAAGTTGTAAGCCACATCCAAGTGGCTCGAGAACGAAGATGGTGACGAATAATAAATAATGGATTGTTAAGTGTACATGATAAGTTTGGAGATTCTAGTCGCCGCGAAGTAATGATAACATCACGAGCTTTTAATGCTTCTTGTTGAGATATAAATTTTATTTTTGAAAGCTTATTTATGTGGAGAAGAGCTATTGTTTTTTCTAGAGGGAGAGATTCGTTCTGCGGCATGTCGTCGAAGATTCCTTGCTTAAGCCAGAAACAGACAAAAAATGGGTATGGATAGGATTTGCATAGACTTCACAATGCACATAATCACACCCAAAAACGTTAGCAAATGTCTGTATTAAGGCTTCATATGCAAAACAGTAAAGACCACCTCTATCACTGCTAAACCGTGGATCACCATTCAGTTCCCAAGCGATGTTGTGATGCCCAGAGTGTTCTGATAGTCGACCAGAAACAGGAAAAAGTATATTATTTTTGGCAAGAACTCGGTCGTTTTTTGCCAACAGAATCTGTAGTGCGGTAGTCCCGGTTTTATTTGTACCGATATGCAAGATAAGTCTTTTATATGATTTTTGAGCGGTTGGCGCCATAGACCCCAAAATAGTCGACGGCGTCGACGGTACCGTGGTGAAACTGCAGTAGTGTACTAGATTTGATCTGACCGCTGAAGGCCGGCCGGGGTGGATGGCCTGGGTTTTTCTTGTATTAGTACCCAGAAGAGATGCGCGAATTCAGGCCATCACGACTTCATATCCATGACTAATCGACATCCCCCCGGATTTGAGTAGCACAGCAATCTAGAAGTCCAATCCCCAACGACAAAGAGATTGGAGATGAAGAAGGAGTTTACCGAAGAGCAGATCATCGGCTTCCTGCGT
>JAJYVK010000322.1 GCA_021792075.1 Actinomycetes bacterium
TAATCGAAGCTCGTCGTCCGTCGGACATACAGCTCGAAGGCGTGCTTGACTTCCTCAAGAATCAGGGGGTCACTCGAGCATTTTGGCCGGAAGCTGTAGTCGTGGTTCCGCGCCTGCCCCGCAACGAAGTGGGTAAGTGGGTCCGAAGCAGCGTCCGCCAAATTGCCTGCGAGCGATTGGGGATCAACTCTGATCGCATGCCTGGTTAATGAACTTTGGATAAAGGAGAGATAAGTGAGTGATCCAGTCGTTAAGAGAATTGAGCATATTTCTATCGCCGTTCGCGACGCAGACAAGGTGAAGCGTGCGTACCATTACTTAGGGTTTGAACCATTGTGGACGGAGGACCTTTGGGATCAGGGACTGCGCTCGCATGTAATAGGAGCGAACAACATGATGATTGAGTTCATCGAGTCGCTCCCGGATCGTGAGGCTCCCACCACCGTTGATCGCTTCTTGGAGCGCCGCGGTGAAGGTGTTCACCATATATGTCTAGAAGTTACCTCCTTGGATGCAGCGCGTCGTGCAGTTGAAGCCGCTGGGTTCGAGCTCGTCAACCCCACTCCCACTATTGATGGCCGTGGTAAGCGGGTATTTGTCCGTCCGGATTCGAGCCATGGTGTCCTCATGGGCCTCGTTGAGCTTCACCGATCGGAGACTGCTGAGTCCAGTGCCAACGCGACGACTCGGCGAGTCTTTGGCCTAGATCAAGCTGGGTTCGCGGACAAAACGTTTGTACCAGCTGTCAGTCGACGCGGTGACATCCTTTGCGTTTCGGGACTCAATGCAATTGGATCGGGCGGACGGGTGGAGGCCGAAGACATCGTGGGCCAAGCTCGTTGTATCTTCAGGAAATTGGGCGAGATCCTAGCCGAGGCTGGGGCGACGTTTGACAATGTGGTGAAGACAACTGATTTTATTGTTTCCAGAGAGGGATATCGAGGTGTTGCCGACGTACGAAGGGAGTTCTTCGGCACCACCTTCCCCGCGGCGACCGGAGTGGTCGTGAAGGAGCTGTTAGGCCAGGGAGTACTTATCGAGATGGAAGCGATTGCGGTGATGTGAGGTGGCGGTAGCCTTGCAAGTAGAGACTGGAGGGGTTACTACTTTCCGCCGCTCGTCGCGACCCCCTGCAAGTACCCTTGCGAAGGGAATTGCGATACTAGAGTGCTTCCATTCAGGACGCTTGGTGATGGGTGTATCGGAAGTAGCGAGACTGGTTCAAATAGACAAGGGTACTACAAGCCGTCTGTTGAGGCAATTGGCGGACGCTGGGCTCCTCGAGGCTGGGGATGATGGCTATCGACTTGGTTGGCGAATAGGAGAGCTCGGTGCGCTTTGGCAATCCTCTGTTTCCATGGACTCAGCTATTGGTGCGACGGTAGCAACCATGGCGCGAGAATTCTCGGCGACCGTCCAGTACGCCACGTATAACAGGATGCTCCACAAACCAGTTATTACGTACGCAGTTGAAGGTCCTCGACGACTCAAGGTTGCGTCGGCAGTCGGTGAAATTGTACCTGTTCATGTGACGGCCGTCGGATATGCAATCGCCTCCGTTCTAGACAACGAAGAGTTACATGATTGTATTGGGTCGTGTGAGTGGGAACGCTACATCGGAAATGATGAGATCGACGCTACCACCTTTGCTAATCGGCTTGAAGAGGTTCGTAGAAAGGGATGGGCTGTCGTCGAGGGACAGTTCTTCTCGGAACAGTGCTCGATTGCTGCACCTGTGGTAGATGTTGGGGGTTGCGTGCATGGTGCCCTGGCGGTGCTTCTTGTACCGGGAGCAAACTCAAAGGAGAAGGGGCGGATTGGCCAAGCTGTCCGAGAGATCGCGCGGCAGCTAGGAAGTAAGTTGCCTCCCAGGTCTCAAACGGTCGCTCCATCGAGCGGAAGATACAGAGGTATTTAACCGATCTATATATGACAAGGGAATAGGGGGGTCGCATGTCACCTATTGATGGTATCCAGGATTACCGAGCGATCGATGAGCGAGGTCCGACTCGAGCTGGTGAGATCAGTCTTGAATTCCGAGGGGTGAAGCCGGTACCCGAGGATGGCCGGTATGGCAGTCCAGGACGTCTCTTTACCATGTGGGTGAAGATGAGTCCAGCTATGTTCTTTGTGGGAGCGCTTGCGGGAGCGCCGTTCATTGGACTCGGGTTTGTTCCCGCCCTATGCGCGGTACTGATAGGTAACGTCTTGGGAGGGGTGCTGACTGGCTCGTTCGCCGTACTCGGTTGCAGAACTGGCGTTCCTCAACTACAAGAGTCGAGACTTGCTTTTCGTGGAACAGTTGTCTTGCCAAGCACGCTTCAGTGGGCGACCCAAATTGGCTTTGAAGCCCTGACGTTGCTTTTCGCTGCGGAGGCTCTTGTTGTATTATTCAATATACCGTTCGTTGCTGGAGCAATAATTGCTCTTGTTTGCATGGGTGTTATCAGTCTTCTTGGCTATGAGGTGGTCCACTCGGTTCAGAAAGGGGTCACCGTCGCCTTTGCTATTTTATTCGCAATCATAACTGCCTCAATTATCAGCAAGAACCCGACTGTTGTACAAACGACGCACGGGGGAGCGGCGGTTGGTAGCTTCTTCTTGCTACTTGCCGCAGCGCTTGGCATAGCATTGTTTTGCACAACGGCTTCGGACTATAGTCGGTACCTCCCAGCGGATACTCCAACGTACAAGGTAGTTCTGCCTGTTGCCGGCGGGATGATTATCAGTATGACGTGGATCGAAAGTCTGGGGATTGTCGCGTCTCCGTTGCTACGCGGTTCGAGCACAATGCGGAGCGTGTTTCTGATCACAGGTGGAGGTGCGCTAGGTGAAGTGACAATGGCGGGAATGGCGCTTGGCGCGATCTCGATCATGGTGCTTACGGACTATTCTGGAGCGCTTGCGGCTCAAGCAGCAGGGATAAACATTATCCGTCCACTGATTACAGTTCTTAGCGCGTTTGTAGCGTTTGGCGTTGCTCTGTGGCTGCATTCCGGTGATGTCAGCAGTAAGTTTCAAGATGTATTGTTGTTAATCACCTACTGGGTTACGCCATGGGCTGCGATAGTAGCCGTTAACTGGATATGGCAGGGGCGCCGAATGACCCGACAATCTCTCTTGGAACTCTGGGCTTCGCCACTTCGAAGCCTTAAGGAGGGTCGGGAGGCAACTATGGCAGTGATAGCCTTAGTCGTCGGTTTCATCGTTGCCCTGCCGTTCTCAAACACGGGATTGGACACGACTATTTCGAAGTCGGTACCGGCTCTGTCTTGGTTGTTTGGAGGCTTCTCTCGACACTATCTGCATGGCGCAGATCTAGATTTCTACGTCGGTTTCGTGGTAGCAGGAATTATTTACTTGAGCTCACTATTGTTAAGGGGACCACGTAACATTAAAAAGCAACATATAAATAAAAAGCAACATAGAAATAGCTAGCGCAAAAAACACCTGACGAGATAGCTAAACTGGCTCTACGCGATCAGGCGTGGGGAGCGTCCCCGTATTCTTGTTGTTTGACGAGTTTCCCATTTAACTCCGGAATGCAGCAAAAGGCCT
>JAJYVK010000323.1 GCA_021792075.1 Actinomycetes bacterium
CAGGTTTCAGCTAGTTGCAGCACGACGAAATTCCAATCTCTCGAAAACCATGATGCCTTTGAAGAAAGGAGGTTCTACCCTCTCAGCCATCTTGTCTAACCTGCTCCCCGATTCTCAAACGAACCTAATCGTGCACTAAACCTATCAAAACACTGGTGATGATTGCTGTCGCAGCCAACATTGGCACCTTTATACGCGCTGCTGAGCGAAGTCCAGAGCTAACCGGCCAATCCGGTCTTCTCCAATCAAGTAGAACACTATCTCGAGCAAATTATCAACCCACTTTTCATCTTCCTCTTTCCGACCTATCTGGAACATCGCCGCCTCAGAAGGGCTCGATAGACCTTTTCTGTGCGGACAAGGCAGAGAACCTGGCCCAGAGGCAAAATTCGGGCGCTCTGTTCGAAATGAGCGGGCAGCAGAGACCGCAAAGCAAGCTCACGACCTTTCACCACTGTCACAATCTCAAAGAGTGCGAGACCATCTCACATGAAAGGGTTCAACCTTCACTCTGACAGCCGTCGATCAGCCGGAGGATGCCAGAGCCTACTCGTCGAGTCTTAATGCCGAGATGAAGGCCTCTTGGGGAACCTCCACCCTCCCAATGTTCTTCATCCTCTTCTTGCCCTCTTTCTGCTTCTCGAGAAGCTTCCTCTTTCGTGTGATGTCTCCCCCATAACACTTGGCGAGGACGTCCTTCCTCCTGGCTTTGACGGTCTCGCGAGCGACTATGCGGCCTCCGATGGCAGCCTGAATAGGCACGTCGAACAACTGTCTGGGAATCAACTCACCCAGCTTGGCGGTCATCTTTCTCCCGTAGTCGTAGGCCTTGGACCTATGGATGATCGTCGAAAACGCGTCCACTGGCACCCCATTGAGCAAGATGTCAAGCTTCACGAGATCGCTCTCACCATATCCTGCTGGTTCATAGTCCAGGGAGGCATACCCTTTGGTCTTGCTCTTCAACTGATCAAAGAGGTCCATTACCACCTCAGCGAGGGGAATCCTGTAGCCGATCTCGAGCCTCTCCGGTGAAATGTACTCCATCCGGTTCAGCTCACCACGCCTGGTTTGGCAAAGCTCCATTATCGCACCGGTGTACTCAGAAGGGGTGATTATGTTGATCTGGAGAAATGGCTCCTCCACCTTGGAGATCGACTGAGCTACCGGCATGTCGCTCGGCCTGTCGATCTTCACCGGAACAGCTGAACCTTCCAGAAAGGCTATGTACTCCACAGAGGGCGCGGTCGCGATCAGCGAGAGCCCGAACTCGCGCTCGAGCCGCTCGCGGACGATCTCCATATGCAGCAGCCCCAAGAAGCCGCAGCGGAAGCCAAAGCCCAAAGCTCCAGACGTCTCCGGCTCATATGTGAACGAGCTGTCATTAAGCCTCAGCTTCTCTAATGACTCCCTAAGATCCTCGAATTCGTCGCCGTCGATAGGATACAATCCGCAGAAAACCATCGGCTTCGGGTCTCGATACCCTTCCAGTGGCTCGGTTGCAGGATTGGCGTAGGAGGTAACCGTCTCGCCGGAGCGAGCCTCCCCGACATCTTTTATCCCCGCAATGAGGTAGCCAACCTCCCCGGGGCCGAGTTCGCTCACCGGCACCGGAACCGGGGTTCTGATCCCGATCTCCTCTGCTTCATGAACCGCGGAGGTCTGCATGAATCGCAGCTTTGAGTTGGCACTAAGAACGCCGTCCACGACTCTAAGCGAAGAGACGACCCCTCGGTACTGATCGTAGTAAGAATCAAATATCAGCGCCCTCAACGGCTTGCCTATCTCTCCCACTGGCGCGGGAATCCTTGCCACGGCTGCATCCAGAAGTTCTGGAACCCCCTCGCCAGTCTTGCCAGATATCCTCAGAATCTCGGTAGCAGGAATCCCCAAAACCTTCTCGATCTCAGCTGCGTAACGATCAGGATCAGCTGCTGGAAGGTCAATCTTATTGAGTGCAGCCACAATCTCAAGATTGTGCTCCATGGCCAAGTAACAGTTGGCGAGCGTCTGGGCTTCGATCCCTTGCGAAGCGTCGACAAGAAGGATCACCCCTTCGCATGCAGCTAGGGAACGCGAGACTTCATAACCGAAGTCGACGTGTCCTGGGGTGTCTATCAGGTGGATTATGTAGTCCTTCCAACGAACGCGCACGTTTTGGGCCTTTATGGTTATCCCCCGCTCGCGCTCTATATCCATTGAATCGAGGTACTGTTCTCGCATCTCCCTGGGGTCAACAGCCCCCGTGAGTTCAAGTATTCGATCGGATAATGTCGATTTGCCGTGGTCGATGTGTGCGATGATAGATAAATTGCGTATTTTGGTGGAGTCAATCATTTTTCTCTACAAAAGATTAGGCTCCCAAAGCCCGACTTACGCTGAATAGGATCTAAACTCTTCTTCCCAGCATCCACCTTTGCACTGGATCATTTTTTGCGTCACAGAAATGGACACGGAAACAATAATGGCAAACATCAAAAGCCAAATTAAAAGGAACAAGACGAACGAGGTTCGCAGACTCCGGAACAAGTCGGTGCGCTCCGAATTGAAGACCAGGATCAAGACGGCTGTCGCTGCAGCGGAGACTCAGCAAGAGAGCAGCGTCGAAGCCATCAGATCGGCGGTCAAAAAGCTCGACAAGGCGGCTTCAGCCGGCATCATCCACAAGAACCAGGCTGCAAGGCGAAAAGGGCGTCTCATGGCCCGCATAGCCAAAATGTCGCAGGCACAGTCAGAAGAAGTCTAAAAAGTCCATCAAGGGCCATCAAGGGTGCACCAAAGGTGCGCCTTTGGCATTTAACTCCACAACTTGACTAGCCAAGCTGTCGCTTACGCACCCCCTGAAAGATGACTCATGGTGCGCGCCACACAATTGCGGACCTGGCCCAGCAAGATCCCCTGATTCTCGTTCTCCTGTCCCTGGCTCAGGAGTCAGTCGATGACGGTCTGATACTCCCCCTTCAGCGATGCAAGAACCGCAGGATGAACGATCTCTCCTCGCGAGACGTTCAAAGAGCCTGTAAGACGTTCTGATTTAGGATTGTGAGCGAGATCTAAGAGTCTGGGTACGACAGCCGCTGAAAGTGCTTTGGATGAGGTCCTGGGATATTGACCTGGCACATTTGTGACGCAGTAATGAATCACCCCAGCCTCGACGTATGTAGGATGCGAGAGAGAAGTGGGGTGGGAGGTCTCGATGCAACCTCCCTGGTCAATTGCAAGATCCACGATAACCGAGCCCGGGCGCATCGATCCGACCTGGTCCCTCGTGACAACAATTGGAGCTCGTGCGCCGGTAACAAGTGCTGCTCCGATGACAAGGTCTGCGTTCGATATCACCTCGCCGACATTGTGGTGGTTGGAGTAGAGAGTTGACGTCACTATTCCCTGCTCATGGACCTCCGACAGCCGGTCCAGATGCACGTCGACGCCTGTGACCTCAGCGTCCATCCCCCTTGCTCCGCGCGCTGCCATCGTGCCGACGACACCCATTCCAATGACGACAACTCTTGAAGGCGGCACGCCCGAAGCACCTCCAAGAAGGGTCCC
>JAJYVK010000324.1 GCA_021792075.1 Actinomycetes bacterium
TACTCCTGTGTAGGATTTTCGTACCGCGATGACTTCAAGGACAATGCCATAGCCGAGCGATTCTATGAAGAAGACCGTCTTGTCGGAATCTGGCGTCCTTGGTTCAACATTGACTCAGAGCGCTGACGCGACGGTACTTGATCAGCTGCGCCCTACGATTCTCATATGATTACAGGCGTAGATTAGCCTGATCTGTTGCGCAGGCTCGCACCCAGAATTGAATACCTCCCGAACAAACTCGCTCCCGACACCTACCCGTAGCCGGTGATATTCCGCGCTAACTGCGGTCCGCACGATCCGCGCAGCTGCTTGTTGTTGTCTACTCTGACGATGCTCTTATTCAGAGGGCGAAAAAAAGAAGAGTTCCGAGATCGCCCGCGCCTCCCTCGGGTTGTCCTTTACCCATTCCTCTGTCTCCTTTCGAACCCGCGCTTTGTCCTCGGCCGCTGACACACGTTGTTTTCCAATTTCCGCGTATATCGCGTCGATCTTATTCAACACCACGAAGAGCCGATGGTGTGCTGCCGCGAGCGAAGCTCTTGCTATTACTATCTCGGTGTACTTCGAAGCCATGACTCTCTTCACTGTTCGCCAGCAATGACAATGCCAAACTACCCAAAGATCATGTTAGAAAGAACTCTGGAATTCTCTCCACCTCCTATTATGGGGTTAAAGTCCGCGTCGCCGCGCCACAGTTCGGTGACAGACCGAACTCCGCATCTATCTTTCCGAAGGTCGATAAGCGATATAAGTACTTTTCGCCGATGCTTCCTGGTCCTCCGCTCGCTCAATATCCTCATTTAGCTCCATATGCATATCGAGGCCCCGTCGATCCGTTCCCGCGTCGCGTCTGCGACTTGACTTGGAAGTTACTTCCTTGTTCAAGAGTACACGCCGGCGTGCATGCGCCCAATGAGTTTGGCCAGAGCCAGTCTGCCCTCCGCAGTGTCGAGCAGCTCCTCAGGACGCCTGCCTTCTAGCATGGCGTTCCGTCGGGTCAACCAGTCGTTCACCCACCTCTTTGTTTCGAGTACCCTTCTTGGGTCCTTAGATCCCCTGATGATTCGTTCGACCTGTACCTCCAGCTCCGCGATCGCTGCACATCGGCGGGCGAATTTCTCCCACAACTCACCGCCGGGATCCCTATCGAGCACGAACTCCTCAACACTCATCAGCTTGCGTAATGCGGGTGGCTGCGCATCGATGAATGCCTGAGCTCGCTTCGAAGACGAGTAGACCCCCAGGATCCTTCTATCGCATCCACCAGACTGTAGACACAATAGGCCATGAACGATCACGTGACCTCCAGAATGAGTCATATTAAGAATAGCATCACTCCAGGTGTGCAAAGAGTGCAAGAGAGGATGCCACGATTCCGACTCACGATATAGGTACACTAGAAATCCCCTGTTGCTTTGCGATCCATGCATCCCGGCACCAAGCCCTCGGGACGGGCATGGTGGCGTCTTGAATGCATTCGAGATCGTTGAATGCATTCAACGATTCCTATCAGTTCGGCCATCCCAAGGTTAATTACCGATTTTGGGTGGAATTCGCGTCATCCCCGGCGAACTGCGAAACGGGCGTGGATTAGCGCACTCATGAGCAGCGACGAAGAAATGGCTCAGCGACTACCCAACGCGCACCCTCCGGCTGCAGCAATCCGGCACCTTCGACGTTTGTCGACACATTCGGATTGATCTTTGGGGGCGCTGGTCCGCTACGCACCGACATTGCGACGTCATGAATGCGTTCAAGATCGTTGAATGCATTCAACGATCCCAATCAGTCTTGCCATCACAAGGTACGTTATTGATTTAATTGCACTTTTGCGCGATCCGCTCCCCGGCGAACTGCGAAACGGGCGTGGATCAGCGCACTCATGAGCAGCGACGAACAAGTGGCTCGGCGGCTACTCCAACGACTCCCGTGCAGCCTTGGCGTGGACGCACCCTAATCATTCGTCGATTTACAGGAACTTACGTCCGGCGCGCCGGACCGCCGGTGACCGACATAGCGAAGTCTCTCATGCATTCAGGATCGTTGAATGCATTCAACGATCTGGGCGATCGATCGGACATCCTTTCGACTCCCGCTAAAAAACCAAGAGTAAACCGTGTCCCCTCCGGCTCGGTCACGCCGCCCGCCTCCGTCTTTACTCCCCGCATACAGATACCCGGCCACGTTCGGTCATCCGATCGGCGCAGTCGCGATGTCGACTCCTCCAGACGAGAGAAATCATGATTGATAATCACAGCGAACACCCCACAGCAATCCCCAACATCTAGGTCACGAACAAAGACATTCTGAGTCGCAAGACTGGGTTACCTCCAAGACTTGCTTACTAGCAAAGCAATTCCGGCTCGCAAGCGATTCTGCTTCCAAGACTTTCCGCGTGCCTCTCAAATCTTGATTGATTGCGCGCACCGACCGCTCCATAGTGTTTGTGTCGATCACTATTGGAGACCCACCATGACGCCCACCATTGTGATGTTTTGCGCCAAACGCTATCGGTTCTCATCGGAAAAGGCCGCTTACCTATGGCTCATGGAAAACTTCCTACGCGTCAGACCTGACCTGCTTAGCGACCCAGCCATCCCAAAGCAGCGCAACGGCCGACCGCTCCTTTCGTTGTCACCAATTGACACGCCCGACCAGGCGAAACTACCGATCGGCATGTACGTCCAGACGAATCTAAGCAACCAACAGAAGGTCCGCAGCTTGGACAGTGTCGCACAACGCGTGGGGCTCAAGCGCGGGCGAGATTGGGAATGGCACGCTCACCATCAGCCCACACCCCGGTACATAGACGGTGATGCGCTGCTGGCACAATTCGAAGCAGACTATCGCCCAATATCGAACTAGCTACATACACCGAGCGAATTTCTCGACCCGAACCTCTTAGGGACACGAAGACCTACCGAAGACCATATACCCCAGAACACAAGCCGAACGGCGCACCTTCTCGCACCCAGACAACGCCGGATCGCCGCAACCCAAGCCCCTGCTGACTCAAGTAGGCGTGTAAAGCGCCTCCAGGCCCACTGTAGTAGAATTCGTACGCATGAAGCTAATCCGCCTGGCCGCCGTCTTCATCATAATTGTAATCATTCCATTGGGCGCCGCAGCCAATCCCGGTACCCCAGCGCCGCCCAACGCCACCATCCGAGGTACTGAGCAGAAGCCTCTCATAATCCAGGTCATTCCAACAACGGATGAACTCCGACAAAAGGCGGAACAGCGCTCAGAACGTGCCCTAGGCTTGGCAACTAGCAAGCGCGCACTTGCAGAACAAGAACAAAGCGACAGAACAGAGCGCGCAATCGGATTCGCCACAATCCTAATTCTGGTGGTCCAGTTCCTTGCGTTCCTCTATCAAGGCTGGCAAATGAGAGAGTCCGTCGTTGCAATGAAGAAAGCAACCACGGTTGCCGAGGAAGCCGCAGATAAGGCCAAGAAGTCGGCAGATGCCGCAGTGGCCGCAAACGATCTCAACCGAGCTGCTCTCATCGCAGATCAGAGGCCGTGGCT
>JAJYVK010000325.1 GCA_021792075.1 Actinomycetes bacterium
CTTTGTGGCGGATTGGCTGCGCTTGTGACGGCAGGATACGAGACTCTGGTCAGAAATGGCTATCAGCCGGAATCGGCATATTTCGAATGTCTTCATGAACTGAAATTGATTGTTGACCTTCTTTATGAGAATGGACTTACCGGCATGTGGTTCTCGGTCTCAGAGACCGCAGAATGGGGTGGACTTATCACCGGCCCTCGAATCATCAACGATGGCGTCAAGGAGGAGATGCAGCGGGTCCTTGATGAGATCCAGAACGGCAAGTTTGCTCAAGAGTGGGTTCAGGAGAACAAGAACGGCCAACCGAGATTCACTGAGCTTCGAAAGGCTGCCGCCTCACATCCGATCGAAGTGGTGGGGGCGCAGTTGCGGGCGATGATGCCGTTTATGAAGTCTGGCAGGCCGGGCCTCAAGGATGTTTCAGGGGGCTAATGACACAGGCCATTGGGGTCGGCGCCCTCAGGGATCTGTCCAAAGCGCGTCGGCGCCACTTTGTTGAAAAAGTAGACCTGATAAATGCGCTTTATAAGGCTTATCTCGTTGGAGCTGCTCTTTTGGTGGGCAGCTCCCTTTTGGTTGGACTGGTGCAGTCGGCGCCCCTTGGGTCGGCAGCCCAAAGAGAGCTAGTTAGATACGGTCCCGCTTACGCAGGGCTCGCCTTGGGCTTGGTTGTATTTGCGGGACTTAGGTCAGGGTCAAGAGGCGGGCCTTTGGCGATTCAGGGTGCGGATGTGAGGATGATCCTGCTTTCAGGCGTGCCACGGTCGCACTTTATTCGCTCAAAGGCCATTTCGCAGGTCCGGTCCACCTTTGCTCCTGCCCTATTGGTAGGAGGGCTTGTTGGAGGAATTGCACACCGTGCCCTTGACGCAGGTACATTTCGGCTGGTAGTTGAAGGCGCCCTGTTCGGGCTGATCGGGATCATGGTATTCTTTGGAAGCGGATACATAGCTTCTGGGCTTCGAATCAGGAAATGGCTCGCTTTGGCGGTTGGTGCCGTTGTAGTTTTATGGGCTGCCGTAGACGTGTTCCATCAGAGCTCTTTCTTCCCGGGAACCTGGCTTGGCCAACTATTCTTTAGCCAGGAGCATCTGCCTTATGCCTTGGCTACGCTTGGGATAGGTGTGGCTATGCTTGTGGTTGGCATCTTCGTCATATCGGGACTGTCACTGGAGATGCTCGAGTACAGGGCGCGCCTCGTGGGAACGCTGAGGTTTGCCGCGACGATGCGCGATATCCGCACTGTGATCCTTCTAAGGAGGCAGCTTTCGGGCGAGAAGGCTAGGGCGGGGCGCTCCTGGTTATCGGGAATTTCCCTGGGTCGTGGCGAGACTGCGGTCGTTTCGAAGAGGTCTCTAGAGTCGCTATCCCGTTGGCCGATTGAACGCGTGGGGCGATTCGTGGTTCTCGCCGTTACTGCGGGATTGGCGGCTCGCCTGATGTGGTCAGGCTCACTTTTTCCTCTTGTCGTGGCCATCATCGCTCTTTATGTAGGCGCGACCGACCTGTTGGAGCCGCTTTCTCAGCTTGCCGATCATCCAGACGCCGTCTCCGGGATTGGCGTGCCGATGGCCGGGGTCGAGTCGAGGCTGCTTCTGGTCCCACTGGTCGGAATGGTCATTTTTGTGCTTATAGGAACTTTGGCGACATCGATATTTTCTGGTTTCGGCGTTTCGCTTCATGTGGGATTGATAAGTGCGATTCCTTTGGCAGCTTCCGCTACCACGGGAGCGGCGGTGTCGATTCTGCGAAGGCAGAAGTCGTCGAACATGCCGGCCTTGATGCCTGAGGTCGTGGCTATCACCTCGGTCATAGTCGAAATACTTCCGTTCATAATCGTGGCGTCAGGATTCGTGGCAATGGTGAACGCATACAATTTGCACGTGTTGAATACCTCACTGATCGATACGACGGCAATATCGGCGGGCTCGTTCTCTTTGGTGTTTCCATTGGCTGCGTGGACTTGGATCAGGCGTCGCAATGAATTCTTGCAGAAGAGTGGCTGAATAAGGAGTCTCATAATGGCAGCTCGCAGTGTGCTCGAGGTGAAAAAAGTATCAAAGGCATACGATAAGAACGAAGTTCTTAAAGAGGTCTCCTTAGCCGTGAGGGAGGGGGAGATCACCGTCCTCGTGGGCCCGAACGGCTCCGGAAAGACAACGCTAGTCCGTGCTGTCACCGGTCTTTCTGGCTACGACAGTGGCGAGATATCCATACTCGGAGCAAAGGCTGGCTCCGATGATGCTCGGAGCGTGACCTCGGTATCACTTGACGCGCCGGTCCTATATGACGACATAACCGCTCTCGAACACCTGGAATTTTCGGCAAGGATCAATGGATTGGATGATTGGGAAGCCAGGGCGAAGGAACTCTTGTCAACATTCGGGTTGTCGGATCGGCAGGATGATCTGCCGAGTAGTTTCTCCAGAGGTCTTAGGCAGAAGGTCGCGATATCGATGGCGCTGATCCGTCCACATAAGCTTCTTATCTTTGATGAACCGTTCGTAGGGTTGGATCAAAAAGGCAAAACATCTCTGATCGACCAGGTAAAAGCTGAGGCAAGGCACGGTGTGGCAGTATTGGTTGCGACGCATTCGGAAGAGTTCCTCTCCGTTGCCGCCTCCATGGTCGGGATGTCCGAAGGTGAGGTGGTCTACCGCGGTGTACCTTCGAAAGACCAGTACAACAAGTTAGTTGGCTGATTCGAGTAAATCCCATCAATAATATAAGAAAAAATCTTCCGTTATATCTTCGAATCGATGTACCTTAACAGTAAGGGATAGTTGATTTCTGCGGCTTTGGACTGTGGAGCCAGTTATGAAGATAGCCGAACTTGGGCAAGTAAGTTCCGATCAAATCTTTTATATGAGGTGTACGGAGCATCGTGTGGATCTGGATGGACTTCGTCGTTGGTCGGACGAGCTCGACTCCATGAGCACTGAGGAGCTTATCGAGAGAGATGTCTGCCCAGCCTGCCCTCCATGGTACATAGCTGATGGATTCCCAGTGCTTGAAGCCGTTCATCGAAGCGGCTGGCTCGATTGCGACTGCTGTGGAACCTCTTGGAGAGTCGTTCCCGGAGGTTGGGAGGCCTTATGCGGCGATGGACTCCTAGAGGAGGACGACGACTTGCGCGCAGAGGTTCGTTACATAGAACCAGGCATGAGGCTCACTTCGGCGCAGTTCGAGATTGACACAATCAACCCGGTTGACGCGTCCCTGGATGTTCTTTTCGGGTCAGTTCAACGATCGCTTTTTGGTGACAGTACCACGATCAGCGAAGACGAGGAGCTGACTCGCGACATCTTGGTCTTCAGTCTCGAGCAGGCTTTGTGGGACATGGAAAACGCAGATAGCATTGGCGATTTCATTCAAGAGGTTCTTTCCAACCTTGGGATGGACCATAAGAGGTCGACTCGGATCTTGAACAGTGTGCTGTCCACCTTTTTGGAGCTACGCAGGATTCTTGAGAAGGTTGGAAGTAGAGAGGCCAGCCATCGAGATTGATCGTCGATGGCTGGCCGTAAAAA
>JAJYVK010000326.1 GCA_021792075.1 Actinomycetes bacterium
CGATTGCGATCAAAATCAGGAGCAGAGTCGCTATGATCGGACTGATTCCTTTCTTTTGATTGATTAGATCTTGTCTATTCAATTTTCATTCACCTTAAGAGATTACCTTCGTACTCGAAGTAGCTGCTCCACCGTCCGGATCTACTACTTTCACGCTGATTGAATCTCCAGCTGAAGGAGAAATTCCAGTACCACTCCAGTTAATGGCTGAGCATGTGTATGAGGTTCCGGGAGCCACTGAAGATGCGATGTTGCAGGTCGTACTTCCACTTGTTCCTGCTGTAACGTCGGTGAAGTACAACTGGGCGTTGCCTGAGCTGATTGTTACCGAGCCCGCATTGAGCACAGTAATGTAGTACGCATCACCTGAATTGCATTTCGTGGTCGCGCTTGCGCAGAAGTTTGTTATTTGTATAACTGATGTCGAGCCACCTGAGTTGCTCGTAGACCCTCCTATGAATCCGATGACATACGCGTAAACTATGACTCCCGCCGCGATTGCGATCAAAATCAGGAGCAGAGTCGCTATGATCGGACTGATTCCTTTCTTGTCTTGAATCTTTGAAAGATTCATTCTTTAGTTAACCTAGGCTAAACTAGGCCGGTTGGATATATATCCATGCCGTAAGTTTGTACTGAGCTGAAATCCAGATCATGCCCTAACTATCGAGAAAACTTGAAGCGGTTACCAGCCCACTCTCTAGCCCAGAAATAATGAATCAATGAGAAAGTTTTGGACTGTGGTGCGGAGAACTCCCCAGAGTTATATTAACTTGCCATCCAGCTTTTCCGTGCCTTCCCGATCTCATGATGAGATTGAGAGTAGACATGAACTTCTCATCGCACTCGGCACAACAGATCCTGCACCCCCGAGGTTCAGGCACCTCATCATCTACGACTTGCACCTTCCACCTCCGCTGAATTTTTCCAATCACCTCAGACTCGCCCAGAACTAAATTCTTATGATCCTTTGCGAGTCTGCGATCATTAGACAGTTATCGTGGCAATTATTATGACTGCAACACGACCAAATTACTGGGAAGACCGTACTGGTAAGGGCTCCCCAGATGATGATCCTTCTAATTTTGACGTTATGTGTATATCTCCGGGATTCGTGAGTGAAGAAGCAGGCCGAAAAGATGAAGATAAGATCATCGTTCATAATTCCCGTCGCTTCGTTTGCAGTACTCCTGCTGCTATCAATTTCATTTGTAGTTCCGAGCTCTGCCGCAGCCAAACCCACAAAGTTGGTGCTGGGTGCTTCAACCTGCGCGGGTCTCGGAGGAACATGGGATTCCCCTACATCAACCTGCGCTTTCGCTTCTGTCACTGGCACTTTGCCAAGCGGTAGTGTTCTTGCGATTCCTTCCGGAACAACCCTTGCAATCAGCAACGCCGGCGCCTTCCAAAATGAGGGCACCGTCAACAATGCAGGTACAATTGTAATCAGCAACAGCGTCTCCGAGATTGGCTTTAGCAATATTGGAACGGTCACAAACGACGGCACAATCATTGTCAGCAACAGCGGCGATGGCTTATTTGGTTTCAAGAACTACGGCACAGTGAAAAGTGACGGCACAATAATAATCAATAACGCGAACATCATCTCCCCCAGCTACGGAGTGACCTTCGGCTTTGCAAACTATGAAGGGACAGTCGCCAACGATGGCACGATCACCATAAGCAACAGAGGCTATTCCTGCGGATTCGCCAACATGGCTATGGTCAAAAACGATGGCGTGATTATTATTAGCAACACTGGCGACAATAGCCGAGGTTTCTTGAATAACCGCGGTGGAACAGTCAACAACGACGGTAAGATCACAATCAGCAGTAGTGATTACTTGGGATTCCTGAACTACTACACTGTCAACAATGATGGTACAATAACCATAAGCGACGATAGTGGAACGGGCTTCTACAACCAAGGTAGCTATGGCACCGTCAATAACTATGGCACAATCATAATCAGCAACACTGGAACAGGAAGCGAAGGATTCTACAATAATTGTGCAGTTAACAATAACGGTGTAATCACAATCAGCAGCGGTGGACTGTGGGGCTTTTACAATCATGGGACAGTTAACAACGACGGCAAGATAATCAACAACAGTGGTAGCTCTGGCTTCATTTACGATAGCGGGACGCTGACTGGCAACCCTGTCAGCTGAGTCTGAAATGCCCGCCTGAATGAATCTCGCTTACTTCCCCGATCCAAATCGGCGAACTTGATTCACAATGATGAAGCTTCTGAATTCTCCTACATCGCCGTCCGGAAGCGCTTATTATTTCGTACATCCATTCGAATTGGTGAATCAAAATGAGCGGAAACGTCAATGACTGGAACGCACACAATATAGAGGAGTTTCGAAATAATCATGGAAGGATCGGAGGCCGTTTTGAAGGCGCGCCAATGCTCCTAATCAGCCACAAAGGAGCACGAACCGGCAAGCTCCGGGTCAATCCGCTGATGTACCTGAAGGATGGCAATCGTTACCTGATCTTCTGTTCGAAGGGAGGTGCTCCAACCAACCCAGATTGGTACTACAACCTGAAGGCGCATCCAGAGGTGCAGATCGAGGTCGGGGACGAGACCATAAACGTACGGGCCGAGGAGATAAAGGGTACAGAACGTGACAGGCTCTACGCCAAGCAGGCATCACTGTATCCGAGCTTCGCAGAATACCAGAGCAAGACAAAGAGGATCATACCTATCATGGCCCTAAGTCCCAGAAAGACAACGTAAGTTCAAACGGACTGACCATCTCATAAGAGAATATTGGCAATAGAGCTCCGGCCCTCTTTTCTTCCAGGGAGCAATACCCGTTTGAATGACCCAGAAAATTCGGTCGGATTGGCCACTCAGATGTACTTCAGGAATCTGTGGAGAGAAGGAGGGAGAATGTGCGCGATGAAAGTGCGATCCTCGTCCGTCAGTAGTCTGGTGATTTTCAACCCCAACAAGAACAACACTCCATAAAGCAACGTGTATGGAACGAGCGTCACCATCCGAGACGAAATCATCTGGGACATCGCAAATATCAGGACCGCCGGGAGACCCGCAACCAGGACTCCTTTCAGGTGGAATCGAAGCGATAGTCCCTTCAGATAATCCTTCGTCATGTACATCGCAAGGAGCGAGCTTATCAGATAAACAGCCACCCTGCTCGTCGCCGCCCCAAAGATTCCAAGCGTAGGAACGAGTGACACCGCGACAGCGATATCCACTGCCGCCGAGATTGCTCCCACAACCAGCACTCTTGTCGTCTTTCCCATCGCCTGAAGCAGTGTGAGAGCCACCAGCTGAACAGCCCCAAAGAAGTAGAACGATGTGATGAGCTCCATGGATCCTGCGCCAGTAAGGTACCCGTTCCCGCCCGTGAACAGGCTCAAGAGTTGCGGGGCGAGCGCAGTCATGAGAAGTGCCGCCGGAAGCAAGCTGAGGGTGACGATACGCAGTGCCAGGCGAAGCGCGGTTGAAATTGATCCAGCTTGCGAGCTCGAAGCTTCTGGAAGTAGAGCAAGCGTC
>JAJYVK010000327.1 GCA_021792075.1 Actinomycetes bacterium
GGGTGCCGGCCGGTTTCAGCCGGGCTTTGCAGAAGACTATCTCTTCGCCTTCAAAGTTGAGCAGCTTTGCCGGTTTGATCGTCGAGGCGAACCAGCGGAGGAAGTCGAAGGGTTCCGGCGAATGGCGCAGCAGCTCTAAAAGGTCGTCTCTCTGTCTGAGCAGGATCGGCAGGCTCTTGCCGACCATTAGCTGACCTTCTGGGGTCTCGACAACCCTTCCCATCAAATAGTCCCCCACCTTTGAATCAAGAGAGCTCAGATGCTCGGTGACGGTCACATATTCGCCGGTCAGGGTGTCCCTCAGGGTGAGCGACCGGCCACGGTCTATATCCACAATTTCGAACAGAGCCCGCTTGGAGCTTTTCATAGCTTCAAGTAGCTGGCGATCGACCGGCGAGAGGAGCTCTTTTCTCAGGCTCGTGTACTCCTCAATACCCCGCCCTTCGAACATGGCAACATCGAATATGAACTCACCGTAATCTTCGTCTGTGGGCTCGCTCAGCATCTCAGAGAAGCTGAGGAAAAAGTCTGAGAGATTCTCGGCACGCTCTGGCCGTGTCATCCAGTTGATGACCTTTTGCACAAGCCACTGGATCCGGACGTTCATCTTGAGCTTTGGGCTCTTCTGGCAGCATGCTTTGTATTTGAGCTCGGATCCACAGGGGCATGGCTCGTTGCGATCCGTGGGAGGATAGTTAGGAAGGAGGGCCTCGGCATCGGTTATCTGCGTCAGCACAGAGCTTGGATTGCACTGCCTCAGCTCTGCGATGTATCCGTGGATCTCGCCTCTGTCCGCCAGGCAGCGGGCCAGTTCGAGTCGTGCCGGCTCATACTTTGGGTCGTATTGCAGCGCTAACCGGAGGTCCTTCTCTGCTACGATCGCCTTCCCTTCCAGAGCGCGTGAGACGGCTCGCACGTAGTATCCGGCAGCTGCCTTCGATCCTCCGGAGGCCACCAAGTCCGTCATGAAAGCGTCAACGGAGCGGTGCGGAAAGGTCTCGAACTGGAAGATCCACGAGGTGAACCCCTTTGCGACGTCATCGTGGGCAAGCGAGTTGAGGACCGCCTTGTAGTCGACGTCGGCATGCTTGCTCTTTCTCCACTTCCTCCACGCCGCCAGAGCGAGATCGAACTCTCTGATGCAGCATCGCTCGAAGCCCAAGTTCGTGGCAAGCTTTCTCTTCTTTTCCTTCTGCCAAGCCTCGTCTGGGGTGTTCCAGTCTTCGACAGCAGGACCAAGCCAGATTCCCCTAGGTTCTAAAAGAATGGACTGCGTCAACTCCGCTATGGGAGGGACCGGATAGCGGAAAAGTGCCGGATTTTCGCACATCGCGTCGAGGAGAATCTCCATCGGCTCCACGCCCCTCGAGTCGGTGAATAGGCCGTTGAAGGCTTTGAGCAGAGCGACCTGTTCCTCATCTCCCCGGTAAAGCTCCCGCGGCCGGAAGACGGAAAAGGTGTTGCCGCTTCGCCGGAAGGCGATAATATCGCCCGGAGCGAATTGGCTGAGCCAGCCGCGGGGACCCAGGTAGGATCCGTGCTCAGCTGCATTTTCAATCCCATCCTGGTTTCTGTAGACGATCCTTAGCTGATCGCTTTCAGATATGAAGATCCTGTCGAGGTTGTAATTCAGACCATCGAGGTCGGGGATGATGTGGACAAGGTCGTTCTCGATCTCGGATGCGGTGATCCTGTGCGTCAGACACGCTCCATCAAGCATCTTGTCGGTCCGGTTGTATAGTCCTGAAGCGGTTCCCCAGATTGCGTCAGAGTCATCCAGGAGCAGCGAAAGATCGTCAGAAGGCGAGTCAAGGTTGCTGATTATGCCAATCTCAGCCAGCCTTTGGACAATATCTACGAGCGGCTTGGGCTCGAATTCAAGTATGTCCAATACGATCGCTAGGAGTTCTGATGAGTTCACATATGTAGGTTATGTGAAGCCCACGCCGGGTGCAATGCGAGATTGTGAGTTCCGGCTGGGATTGAGATCTTCGAGTTCATCGTCTCATTGAGGCTTGGGCCGGCTATCGAACTCCACTGCCGTGTGCTCATCTTTTGCCCGGTCCTGCTGCTCGCTCAGGGCGATCAGCACTTTCCTGTCGGCTTGGGTTCGTGGGGGGCCGGAGATCGAACGGGGCCAGAGTCTCCTAGCGACCACCACATTGATCTCAGCGCTATAGATGAGGATTCGCGCACCAAGATAGATCCAGGACAGGATTCCAAGAACGATTGCGAAGAAGCCGTACACCTGGCTGGCATGAGTGAGTTGGTGGCTCACCAGGTAGCCACCAACTAGTTGGAGAATAGTCCAAGCCACCCCTCCGATGATCGCTCCGAGGACGAGATGTCTGGTTTCGATCTGTCGAGGGGTGAGGATGCGGAAGGCTGTCAAATAGAGCGACAGGTTCACGGCGAGCGAAAGCACCAGGGCTAAAGCTCTCAGCAGGTAGTTCGGCGAGGTGAAGCTCGAGAATGCGCTCAGTGAGGCGCCAAGCAAGAAAAAGACTCCAAGTACGACGATCAGCCCTGCGGTCCTGGCAAGCCTTGCAAGGTAGTTGGGGCGCTGAGTCATCGGGATGTTCCAGACCTGGGCCATCGCGTACTGGCTCGATTGGCTCGCGCCCTGAGATCCAAGGATCAGCCCTACGATCCCTACCACCAGGCTGAGGGGGTTCTTGCGATGTAGCGCATGGATGTTATTGGCTATCTGCGATCCCAGGATCGGAAACTGCGAGAGTGCAGAGTTGACTACTCTCTCGGTGAGAGAGGAGCTGCTGCCAGCGATAGATCCGAGGAGAGTCACGACAAGGAGAAGCAGCGGAAACATCGAGGTGAAACCGAAAAAAGTTATCAGAGCCGCAAGTGAGCCACCCTGGTCATCTCCGAATTTCTTGATGACGCCATAAACCAGTCCAAGTGGCCTTGATCTTTGCTGCAGCCTGTCGATTCGCTGGATCGCGCGTTCAAAAGGGTTCACGAGATCTTCTCACACTCTGCTATGCACTAAATCCTAGCAAAAAAGAGACTCTGCACACGACTTGCCCTTTTACCGCTCGAGCTGGCCAGGGGTGGAACCTTTCACCAGTTTTTGAAAGCTAGAAATCTCAGGCGGATGTTGTGATCTCGGCGAGCAGTGAGACCACTCTTGCTTCGATCTCAGCGACGATCTTGCGGACGACCTCAATTGGTTTTCCAGCCGGATCTTCAAGCTCCCAGTCGATGTATCGTTTCCCCGGATAGAAGGTGCAGGCATCACCGCAACCCATGGTGATGACTATATCTGCCTGAGACTGTGCGGCATCGGTGAGCGGCTTTGGAAACTCCTTCGAAAAGTCCAGCCCTTTCTCTCTGAGGATTTGTGCCACGTGTGGGTTGATCTCCTTCCCCGGGTCAGAGCCGGCCGAAGAGACCCTCACCCTGCCATTTGCATAATGGTCCAACAACACCGAGGCCGCCACGCTGCGGCCGGCGTTGTGAACGCATACAAAGAGAACCTCTGGGACTTTGCTCAACTTTCATCCTTTTC
>JAJYVK010000328.1 GCA_021792075.1 Actinomycetes bacterium
GATGTCCGGCGGTATCGCCGTAGGGGGTCACCCCCTACTCATTTCCAAATTCAATCGGCGCATATGCGAATCCAAAGCCAATCCCGACAGTGGCCACGATCACGCACTGGTTGGTGCACTGCACAGTCGCTGTGCCGTTTGGTTTTGCGGCGGCCGTTGTGCTGACGCCAAACGAGTAGCTCCCAACGCCCTGGGTATTGTTGATTACTCCGAATGGCTGAGCTGGCAACCCCGGACCGCACCCTGCGCTGTTCGCATCAGATGCGCTTGCGCACTCAGAAATAAAGAACTTCCCACCCGAGTCAAAGCCGGTGACGGAGACGACGACTTTCTGGCCATCTTTGAGGTTACGCGAAGGGGTAACCGTGACCTTGGGGTCGGGAGCATACATTGCTGGCACGAGACCAGACTTTGATGTAGTGGTCGTCTCGGCTGGACTCAGAGTCGTTGTCGTAACCGACGTGGTTGTTGTAGGTGAGGAGCTTGCCGAATTCGACGAACAGCTCGCAAGTACCAATGGAAGCATCACGACAACGACGGTGATCGGTTTCCTGAAAGATCTCATAGCGAAACTGTTCCCCATGCAGTTCTAGTTAAGTTCACGCTAGGCTAGCCTGCTTCGCCCACTCTAAGGTTGATCGGAGACAAGACATTGGGCTCTACTCCAATATTGAGACGAAACCCAATACTGTCAGAACCCGAAAAGGGGCTGGTAGAAGAGCACCGATCAAAACATCACCAAGGCCCAATCTCGCGAGCCAAGTTAGAGAGACAGATGGTGGGATGGATAGGTGATCTACATGGGATGCTTTAGACTCTCAAAGAGAAAGCTCACCGCGGCAAGATTCGCCGTTTGTCTTATCGGGATTACAGCCATAATTGCAGTGACAGTGGGTTCACGACATCTAGCGCCCAAACGGCGACCGTCGAATCGATGGTATCCAATTCTATTTCTCCACGTAAATTGGTGTTTTGTGGAAGAGATAGGCTTGGCTTTTGTTGTATCCTTGGTGACACTGCTATTGAAGTTACCCTTCTCAGATACCGTCCAGATCAGCTAATAACCGTGCTTACATTTCTGAAGTCTCTAAAAAATCATTGCAAAGCTGGGCCCATTATCGCTGTGCTCATCGGGTCTTTGCTTCTGGCTGCCTGCGGCAGTTCGCAAACAGCAGGTACCCAGACCTCATCGCACGGATCGTCGACGTCTGATCCATCACTTTGCAGTTCTATTGCCAGTTTGGACCATCTGACGATCAGTCGAAGCATGTTCCCTCAGACCAACCTGCGCTTTTCGTTTCCCCCCAATGTCGTTGTCTCAAATGCCACGTCGGTAAGAAATGTGGCTAGAGCCCTTTGTGTACTGCCGAAAATGCCAACTCATGGTACCATCAGTTGCCCTGCGGGCCGCGCGATAACTTACCATCTGGCATTCTCTGCTGGTGACCGGGCATTCCCGGAGGTGCTGGTTGACATGAGTGGGTGCACGTTGGTCAGAGGTGTTGGGGCAATCCGGTGGGTCGAGCAATCACCGAGTTTCTGGCATACATCGGGAATTGCTATGGGGCTTTCTTCACCTGGTTATGCGACATTTCGAGGAAGTTGACCCAACCCACAAGCCCGCCAGTACCATAGGCCTCCCAACCAACCGAAATGAAAAACCGAACTCGTGGTAGGAGTACAACGGCATATGCCCTTGTCCTGGTGCCAAAGTATATGGTAGCTCCGGGATCTGATTGATTTGAGGATCAAAGCTCTTCTACGATGCCATGGCGCGATTGGTTGGTCATGGTCGCGAAGTTTCTGTGCAGAATAATACATCGCCTGGCCAATCGAAGTGTACTCGGCGTTCCTTGCATGGATTGGACCAGAACTTGACCTATAGCTGTCGTTCTTAGCGGTGTACCGTGCAGCGTGTCAGATTCAGCAGAAGTTGCAGTTGGAATCCTTCAGGCCCCTTGGTGCAGTTCATTATTGTGTGACGATCGCTACCGATGAATGATCGTTCACTGAATCTTTAGTTGTCCGTTTCCCACATTGCCTGGTCCAAAAAATACCCAGTGGATCGACGCCTCGCCAAGAGGAGCGCCGGCGGGAATGGCCATCTTCATTTGGTATCGCACCTCGCCATGTGGCGCTATTGAATGAACTGAGCTGCAGTTGAGATGATAAAGAAAACTGATTCTAAAGCTTGAATACTCCATGTAGATGGGGCAAGGTGACAGCTCAACCGGCTTGTCAAGTGGATTGGAGACGTCCACCTCGTAAGTCAGAGTGGAGCCCGCCTTGACCATCGCAGGGAGTTTCAGGATAGGAACCAGATTCGCAGTTGGCGGGTTCGGATATTGCGGCCCAGGCTTCACGGAATAAAATGGCGTGGTTGCCATACCGCAATAATTGTCAAGACTTAGGCCGTGGACCACCAGTTCCCCGCCCAAGGGGTAATAGATATCCAAGGTATTGTAAATTGGGGAGCTTTGACCTGTCGTTGCACAGGCGGCTGAAACACCGATGAATAGGAACACTACCTCCCCTGGCGGTGTATCTGCTTCCTGTCCAAAGAAGATCATCGGTCGGTTCGTAGCAGTTATGTTAGGCAGTCCGGTTCCCTCTGCGACAACCTTGGGCGTTCCTGACAAAAGACAGGAGGCAGACCCTATATTGCGCAGTTCAAGAATAATACCGTGATCACCGGTAAGTTGCGAAGGACCAGAATTCACAAACGCTAGCTCTGCGGCTTTACAGGGAGGCGCATTTGTTTGGGGTATCGCAGCTGGAATTGGCGAAGAGAATGGAGGCACCTGAGACGGCCTATCGATCCAAGGGACTAGTCCAGCCACGTTAGCCGCTACAATATTTGGGCTTTGCTTTACCTGAGCTGCAGTCGTTCCACAGCCGGCAAGGGCGACCGCCGCTCCAAGAAGCAGCACTGCTAATTTGCTTTCGCGCATTGAATACCTTTCGCGGCGTAGGCAAGACCCGATTTGCAATGATTTCCTAAGCTTTCTCCGTCACGTTATGGGAGATTACGCTACAGGCTTCAGGCCACAAGAGAGACTGACTTGACCGAATGAATCTATCGGACTGAGTTCTCCACGCGCTGGATCCGCAGCCTCTTTTATGGCATCAACCACAAAATATCCTGGCGAGAACCAGCACCCATTGGTCTCGATCCAACATAAACCAAGTTTCATGGTAGGCGTTCGGGGCTAGGGGTTCGGGGAGAATGTGGATAAACTATCAGGTTCGGGCCCGGGCCGGCATTCAGGTTGATCATACTGGCCACTAGCCACTACCCACCAGCCACTACCGAGAAGCCAGGGTCGCCCAGGCATCGGAAGCCGCGCTCCGGGCGATGGCCTCGCAGAGGCGGACTTCCTGGTCGCCGTCGGCGAACGTGGGGAACCCGGGAGACTTGCCCGCGGCGCGGCCCTGGGTGATCCAGGTGTAGACGTCGAGATAAAGCTGCTTGAAAGTGTCGGGGAAGCCCTCGACGTGGCCGCCGGGGTAGTGG
>JAJYVK010000329.1 GCA_021792075.1 Actinomycetes bacterium
ATCCGGTGCAGGTGAAAGAGTTCCAGACTGCAATGGCGGAGGCGTCTGTGTGGATGCACCAAAGCGCCAACTTCGCGGCTACTGAGAAGATCGAGTCGCAGCTGACTGGACCAACGCTTTCAGCTTCAGCGCTCAAGTACGTCACTCAAAACGTCATCGACAGCGTCATGGCTGTCTATGTCGACAAGGCAAGCATGCAGGCTCAGTACCAGCTCGATGTGAACCAGAAGGTCATCAAGCCCATTCCGAATATCAACGTGGCTGACTATCTGGCCCCGGGATGTCCGTCGAGTGCTGCCGCCGTCAACACGCTGGGTGCTGCAGGAGCATAAATGAAGGACCCGATGACTCGAACTGACGTTAGGTCGATGGAACCAGGCACCGGTCGAAGTGAGGCGCAAGCTGGATCAGGAGCCTTGCCCGGCATAGCCATAGATGCTCAGAACGTGGGCCTCTGGTTGAATGGGTCAAAGGGTCCTGTAGAGATACTAAGCAGGGTCAATCTGCAGGTGCGGGCGGGTGAATACGTGGCTGTCGTCGGTCCGAGCGGATCGGGGAAGACCATGTTTCTGAGCGCGGTTGCAGGACTCGAAAAAGTTACATCTGGAACTCTGAAGGTCTTCGGGAACACTCCAGTTCCCGAAGACCCAAGGCTCGGCTTTGCTATGTCTCGCGATGCACTTCTTCCCTGGCGGACCGCGAGAGGTAATGTAGAGCTGAGCTTGGAGGCTCTCGGCGTCCCTGCCAAGGAAAGGCGGGAAAGGGCTGAACGTGCGCTTGCCCAGGTCGATCTCCTTGCATACGCCGACGTTTATAGGGCACAGCTTTCTCAGGGCATGCGCCAAAGGGTTGCATTGGCGAGGACTCTGGTGACCAACCCGAGCCTGCTCCTTTTGGACGAGCCTTTTGCAGCCCTTGACGCCCAGACGCGAATTCTCATGCAAGAGAGGCTGATGAAGCTTCTCGGCAGCTATGAAGGCACGGTGTTCCTTGTCACGCACGACATTTCGGAGGCGATTCTTCTGGCCGATCGGGTGATAGTGTTCAGCCACCGGCCTGCACACGTCGCCCGGGAGATCAAGGTTCCCCTGCCAAGGCCGCGCTCAGCTGTGCACTCTCGGTCTACCCCCGAGTTTCAAAGCATCTACGAGGAAATTTGGGGACAGTTATCCAAAGAGTTCACGGCGGAAGACATCTAGAAGGGGGAGACATGTCGGCAGTCGAGTTGGATCTGTCTGATCAGGTCGCTATTGACGAAGAGAACGGCAAGGAGCGGCTTTTAGTTGCTACGAGGCAGCTTGAACGAAAACAGTCGGTCCAGAAATGGTCGATAAGGGTTGGCTTTGTGATTCTCTGGCTCGGCTCTTGGCAGTACGTGTCGGCAGAGAAGTTGCTCAACCCCGTCTTCATCGGTGAGCCAAGCGGCATTTGGAGAAGCTTTGTAGGGATGCTGGGCGGCTCAGTTGTCACAACGGACCTGAGGATAACTCTTTTCGAGAGCATCATTGGTTTTCTGGCCTCAATGATCGTTGGCATTTTCGTCGCATATAGCTTCGTGAGGTTTCCTGTTCTCGAGAGAGCTTTTCGTCCCATCGTGACTGCGGTTAACTCGGTTCCGAGAATTGCATTGATTCCAATCTTTATCATCTGGTTCGGTTTTGGGCCGATGTCGAAGATCGCCAATATCGTAAGCTTTGTGACGTTCACCGTCCTGTTGGGAGCAATAGGGGCCTTTACTGCGTCGGATCGCGACCACATGCTTCTGGCGAAGGTGCTGGGATTCAGCGAGAGAGAGCGAATGTGGAAGTTTGTCGTCCCTAATGCCATCCCAGCCTTGGCGAACATCTTCGAGCTGGCTCTGATCTACTCCTTCCTTGGAGCGATCACAGCCGAAATGCTAGGGGGCGCTCAGGGCGTCGGCGTTCGCTTGGTCCTGTTTGCCAACCAGTACCAGACCAATGACTACTTCGCAGTTCTGTTGCTGATAGTCATCGTAACTGTGGCGATAGTTCAGGGAATGCGCCTTTTGCTCAAGCGCTTTGTCAAGTGGCGCGAGGTCGAGATGCGGGGAGAGTAGCTCTACGCCAAAGCAGCACGATCTGCTTGGGAAAAAGATCTGCTACAGATTCCGGTGCGGTTCACCCATCACCAAGGTCTTGTCACGCAACTTCTCATTCAACTAGAATATCTGCCGAAAGCGAACAGGGGCCGAGGCACGATCACGGGTGGGCTGGGACTGGTAAGAGCCCATCCAGCTCCATATGACAGGTTTCAAAATCGAAGAGCAAGCACCGTTGTCAATCTCCTCTCGCCATGCATTCAGACATCTGCAAGCGGATGTCTCAATGAGTTGAAGGAGGGGTTATGCCAACTCTTTTGATCGGCACCACTGATGGTCTTTTCGCCAAGCCTTTGGACCGCTTTTCAAATCCTCATTTGCTTGGTATGGGCGGTCTGGGATATGGGGCTATCCGTTCGGTAGTCCTTCCTGACCTAAAAGATCCAATGCGCATCTATCTGTCGACGACCCGCGCCGGAGTTTGGCATAGTGAGGACGGCGGCGAGAGTTGGCAGGAGATCAATCAAGGCCTGGTGTACAAAGAGGTGTGGTCTCTGGCCATACAGCCCAGTAGCGGTGATCTCTATGCGGGAACCGGACCGGCTTCCCTTTTTAGGTCAAAGGATGGGGGCTCAGGTTGGGAGGAGTTCGAAGATCTCAGAAGCATCGAGCACAGGTCCGAGTGGTTCCTGCACCTTCCTCCATATTTTCCGCACATTCGCGACGTCGCATTTTCGCAAAGCGATTCGTCGCTTGTTGTCTGCGCAGTTGAGGAGGGTGGGATCCTTCTAACCAATGATGCCGGCAAGAGCTGGGTGAACGTGTACGATGGCATCTGTCCTGACGTCCATACGGTTGCTGTAATGCCGGACAATCCAAAGATCATACTTGTTGCAACTGGTGACGGAACCTTTCGAAGCACGGACGGGGGATCGAGCTTTGAGCGGTGTATCGGCATCGATAAGCACTACTCGACTCATGTATTGGTAGATCATCGAGTGCCCCAGGCCGTCTTTGCTGTCGCCTCTGACAATCAGCCGAGGCACTGGCGAACTTCCATAGGTGCCGGTACGGGCTTTTTCGTGAGCTTTGACTCGGGCTGCTCCTGGCTTAGACTCGCCCAAGGAGTCGCCGAGTATCTTTACGGAGGCGCCCACTCTGCGCTTTGGGATCCTTTCGATGAACGCTACGTTTTCGTAGGTCTGAGCGACGGCTCGATTTGGAGAGTGAATCTCAGCGGGAGCTCAGAACTCTGGCAAAGCGGGCTTCCACCCGCGACGGCTCTTGCAATCACTGAATAGCTCGCTGTCTGTGAGGATTTTGCAGAGGCCCCGCTTCCATCGGATCTATGATCGATCTGCGATCCAGGCGATCTTTGGGCCCCTTTGCGCCTCTTGGGCTAGGTCAGCCCTGTTGGGGCAGGAACCTGCCGATGTTCTGCTCCACCCAGCGGGT
>JAJYVK010000330.1 GCA_021792075.1 Actinomycetes bacterium
ATGTGTGGCCGAAGAGAAAAACTACTCAAGCAACCCCCAACGCGTCTCCAAAATGGAATGGAAATCTGCCGCGGCCAGAGGCCTTTTCGATGGCTCTGTCGTACAGCGCGCCTCAGCCAGTGTTGGTTTAAAAAGTCAGAGCCAGCTGGCGGTTGATGACGTAAGGTGCTCGAGGGCCGTTCAAATCGCTCTTGAACAGCTTTTCGGTGGCACTTGTGCTTGAACATTTTTTGGAGCACTCGCTTGGCTGTGCTTACTCTAAGCGGAACGGAATCCCAAGGCGTGGATTGCCCGATGGTGCGGCCAAGCTGGATCGGAGGCATCTCGAACATCCAATGGAGAGCGATTTTGGCCATCTTCTCCAAAATGGTGAGGATCTTTCAGGTCGGCCCCACTTTTGGCCAAGCTTTGGAGTGCGCTGGGTGAGACCCTGTAAGCTCGCTCGCGGTTTGGGGATTTCTTAGGAGAATTGGTCTCAGCTCCTAGCGGTAGGTCCAGGGTGCAGGTTTCGGAAACACTTCCATCGATTCACTCCTCGCGAGATTCAGCTTTTGTGGCTCTTCGGCCCATGCCGAGTTTTCCGCCTTTACTGCCCGATGGTGCCTCTGTTAGGATATTTTCGCTGTCTGAAAGCCAAACAATTCGACAGCATTTTGGAGGAGGGACTCTATGGATAATGAAACCCGACTCGGTCTTTACAAAACCATGGTGTTGAGCCGCAGCTTCGAAGAAGCGATCTTGCGGGACTACCACGCCGATAAGAAGCCGATATGGGATATAGGTGCCGGGCTAATCCCAGGTGAGATGCACCTTTCTGCTGGTCAGGAACCTGTTGCGGCAGGTGTGTGTGCGCATCTTACCTCTGATGACGCAATTAGCTCTACCCACCGTCCCCACCATTTTGCCATCGCCCATGGCATGGATCTGAGACTTCTTGCGTCGGAGATCTTCGGACGGGAGACGGGCTTAGGCAAGGGCAGAGGTGGGCATATGCACCTGTTCGATCCGACCATTCATTTCTCGTGCTCTGGAATAGTCGCAGAAGGCTACCCGCCGGCTCTTGGTATGGCTTTTGCATTTCAGCGACAGGGAAAAGACAGTGTTGCCGTAGCGGTGACCGGTGAAGGAGGTGCTAACCAGGGCGCTTTTCACGAATCGCTCAACCTTGCAGCTTTGTGGAAGCTCCCGGTTGTCTTCGTGATAGAGGACAACGACTGGGCAATTTCCGTTCCGAGGGACGCTTCCACTGCGATCAGGTCGAATGCTGTGCGCGCGACCAGTTATGGTATCCGCGGCATCAGAATTCAAGACAACTCCGTGGAGGGCGTCTGGGACGCCGCGAAAACGGCCATTGAAAAGGCGCGAGCCGGTGAAGGACCCTCCCTCATCGAGGTCCACACAGTGAGGTTGTGGGGTCACTTCGAAGGGGATGCGCAGGCCTATAGGAATGATTTGGATTCGCTCATCGACCCAATTCCGGCTTACGCAAATCAGCTGGAGAGTGACGGAGTGCTCTCTCCCGAAATGGTCGAAAGCATCGCACAGGACGCAAAGAGCCGCGTTGAGGACGCATTTGATTTCGCGAAGTCAAGCCCTCTTCCGTCCGCAGCGGAGGTTGAGAGGTACGTTTTCGCCTAAGGAGGAGCGATGGTACTTACAAGCACCCCAAGTGAATCGGTTACAGCCAGAAAGCTGACAACCGCGAAGGCGATGGTGGAGGCGATCTCACAAGAGATGGAACGCGACCCATCGATATTCGTAATGGGTGAAGACATTGGGTCCTACGGAGGAATCTTTTCCTCAACGGCAGGTCTTCTCGAAAAGTTTGGTCCGCAGCGGATACTGGATACGCCCATTTCTGAAACGGCCTTCATGGGATTGGCCACGGGCGCCGCTGTCGAAGGGATGCGTCCTATCGTCGAACTGATGTTTGTGGACTTTTTCGGGGTCTGCATGGATCAGATCTATAACCATATGGCAAAGATCCACTACGAGTCTGGCGGAAACGTCAAGGTTCCGCTGGTTTTGATGACAGCAGTGGGTGGAGGATATTCGGATGGAGCGCAGCACTCGCAGTGCCTTTGGGGGATCTTCGCTCATCTTCCCGGCATGAAGGTGGTTGTGCCCAGTAACCCCTATGACGCGAAGGGGCTGATGATCTCTGCGATCAGAGACGATAACCCGGTCATTTACATGTTCCACAAAGGCGTGATGGGCCTCCCATGGATGGCCAAGAATCCGCATTCTCTGGGCCCAGTTCCGGAAAAGCCCTATGAGGTTCCGATCGGACGGGCAGCGGTCGTCAGAACGGGTAACGACCTTACCATCGTCACCCTTTCTATGGCGGTCCATCATGCGCTTGATGCGGCTGAGGAACTAACAAAGCAGGGAATCGACAGTGAGATTATCGACCTGCGAAGCCTGGTACCTCTGGATCGGGAAGCTGTCTTGGAGTCGGTCGCAAAGACGGGACGGCTGCTCGTCGTCGATGAGGACTATCAGTCCTTCGGCCTGACGGGCGAGATCGCCGCCGTTGTGGCCGAGAAGGACCCGCGACTTCTGAAGGCTCCGGTTTCGCGCCTGGCGATACCTGATATACCGATTCCTTATTCGAGGACCCTTGAATACGCCGTTCTGCCTACCGCGGAACGGATCGTTGCAGCGGCAAAGCGAGTAATGGCCTGACCATGGATGTCAGATTCCCTGAACTTTCCCACCAGAATCCAGATCTGGAGGGAGTCTTGGCCACTTGGTTTGTAGGCGACGGCCAAGTCGTGGAGGCGGATCAGCTGATAGCTGAAGTCCAGGTCGAGAAGGTCTCATCCGAGGTGACGGCCCCTGTATCAGGAAGGATAACCTTGCTTGTAAAGGAACAGGATGTGGTCCGCCAAAACAGCGTTATCGCTCGAATCGATTGAGGTTCGCACTACGTAGGCCAGTCGTTTCTGAGGGAAGGGAACAAAAAAGAGGATCAGCTTGGCCGGATCTCAGTCGCGGCCAAGCTAGCGCACGGAGAGGTAATTAGCTGCTGATCTTATCACCAGTCAGCACCTCGGCTTTCGGGTCGGTCTTTCGCGCGTGTTAGAGGCCAAGAATTGAGAGGAAGCATGATGGCCGCAGCTATAAAGGCTGCTATGGCTGCGTAGCCCATGATCGTGCCCATTGTCCCGAAGGCGTAGGCGTCCAGGAGCATTCCGCGAAGTGCTTCACCTTTGAACAGCGTGTTTACCTCGTTTGCCAGCGTATTGTTGTTGGGATTCGCCTGCGCTTCGGACAAAAGTTGAGTTTAGGCCTTGCCATTTGCTACCGCATTAAGATGGTTCGCAATGTAGTGGTCTGCGTATACCTCGGCCTGTGCTCCAGCGCTAAGAAGCTGTCCAGCGTACTTCTTCATGGGCGCGAACCGCGGTGCTGCAATGGAAGGGCTGTTCGCCGCCGGGAAGCAGATCTTCTGCGAAGTAAGATGCGTGTAGACCTGATTTTCGATGTAGTTGTGGCCCCAGGTGAGAGT
>JAJYVK010000331.1 GCA_021792075.1 Actinomycetes bacterium
GAAGCTGAGCCGATCAAGCTTGGTCACCCCATCCACGATTGCTGCGACCGCTGGGTCATACAGGGTTGCAACATCCTCCAAGCTGACGTTCGTGTCCTCAACCGAATCATGGAGAAGAGCTGCCGCAATTGTTATGTCGTCAACACCCAGAGAAGCCACGATGCGCGCAACCCCGTATGGATGTACGAAATACGGCTCCCCGGAGGCACGAACCTGACCCACGTGTGCCGCAATGGAGCCATACCATGCCTTCTCAATCAGGTCGGTTGAATGCTCCGGGTGCCGGACCATGTAGACACTCTCTAAGAGCGCTAAACCGGAATTCTCGCCATCAACTGGATCGGTTGTTGCAACGCTACCCATACTTAAATTCTACTACCACCCGAAAAGGCCGATCTGCACCACAGACGATTTGCGCATTCTCTGCTATCTGCGACGACCCTTCGATTTCTTCCTGGCGGAGGGGCGGCTTGATCCCTGCAACGACTCGACACTCACGAGCCTCGACTTTCCCGCAGCACTAGTGGACGGCACCTGGCCTTCCGCAACCTCAACATCCCCTCCGGCTGAAACTGCAACTCTGCTTTCGACCTTGTTGGGTCTTGCGCTCTTAGCCGCGCTCTTTAGCTGCGCTGCACCAATATTTTGCCTGAGAACCTTGTATCTTGGCTCTCTCTCCTTCAACCAAGCCAAAATGGGTGACGCGATGAAGATTGACGAATATGCACCGGTAGTAAGCCCAATAAAAAGTGCCAATCCAAAATCCTCGAGCGTCGTCGCACCGAGGATATACGCACCCACAATGAGCACAGAGAGAATCGGTATGATCGCAACCGTGGAGGTGTTAATCGACCTGGCAAGCACCTGATTGATTGAGTCATTGACGGCGTCTGCGTACGTCCGGCGACCAACCTGAACCATGTCAGCAATATTCTCTTTGACCCGGTCAAAGACGACGATGGTGTCATAGAGCGAGTAGCCAAGGATAGTAAGTACGGCAATCACTGTCGAAGGCGTCACTTGAAACCCGGACAGAGAGTAGATACCCACCGTGACCAAGATGTCATGCACAACGGCAATCAGTGCAGCCAGCGCCATCTTCGGCTCAAAACGAAGGGAGATATATATAGCGATGGCAAGAAAGAAAAAGATCAGGGCTCTGATGGCCTTGGACGTGATCTCCCCTCCCCAGGTCGGACCAACATCGGTGAGTGACACCTGATTGACATTTACATGGGCGGCCTTCGCCAGTGCTGCTGAAATAGAGTTCTCCTTGGCCGTCTTCGCACTTTGAGTGAGCGTGTTCAGATCGGCTTGTACCTGAACAGTTCTACTACCGCCCCCTCCAAGCGTGACAACGGTGGCAGACGAAAGGCCAAACGGTGAGATTGCCGCCCTGGTTTGGCTGACTGTCAACGTTGCCGATGGCACCTCCCATGAGACTCCACCCTTGAAATCGATACCAAAGTTGAGACCCCTAATGACCAAAGAGGCAAGGCCTACAAGAATCACCACCCCGGAGATAGTGAACCAGCGCCTGGCGTGACCAATAAAGTTGATGTCGGTCTCACCCCTGAAAAGGCGTCCGAACGCTCTCTTTAGACTAAGCCGTTGATTCATTACCCGATCTCTCCAAACCGAAGCATTGCCATTCCAGTCAATCCACCCAATCAGCTCGACGTACCTGCAGGTGCAGGAACTCTCTGGCTCCCAGAGCCCAAACCTCTTGCCATTCCCCAGAAGCCGGGGCCGGTAACCTTCGACCACTGCCCCAAGATGATAACCAAAGGCCTCGTAAAGATGTATGCGGTTAGCACATCCAAAAGGGTTGAAAGTCCCAAGAAGAACGCAAAACCGCGAACCGGGCCAATGCTCAGAAGGTACAAGAGGAGCGCCCCGATGAAAGAGACTGCGTCAGCCGCAATAATGGTTCGGAAGGCCCTCTTGAACCCCTTATCCACCGACGATCGGATAGTCTTGCCGGCTCTCACCTCATCCTTTAGCCGTTCAAAGAAGACGATATAGGAGTCCACCGTAATTCCAACAGAGACTATCAGACCGGTTACTCCGGAAAGGTCCAGACTCAACCCTGACGAGTGCCCCAGGTAAGAGATGATCGACCACAGCAGCGCTGCGCTTGTTCCGAGACCCAAAACCACGACGATCCCAAGGAGCCGATAGTAAAGGATCGTGTAGATCATCACTGCCACCAGTCCGATGAGACCTGCCAGTACTCCCGCCTTGAGAGATGCTGCACCTAGAGTTGGTGATACGGTTTGAACCGTCTGCTGCTGAAGCTGGACCGGGAGAGCTCCGTAGGAGAGCACTAGAGCGAGATCCTGAGCCTGAGTCTGCGTGAAGCTGCCGGAAATCTGTCCCTGGCCACCGAATGTTTTAGCATTGATGGTCGGTGCAGACTCGACGATTCCATCCAGAACCACGGCCAACTGCTGCTGGTAATACTTGGTAGCAATTGCATCGAATTTCGGTGAGCCGGCTGAAGTAAGCGTGAAGTTAACCAGCCAGTTGCCACTTGAATCAACTCCAGCAAACGCGCTCTTGAGTGCTGCTCCAGTCAAAAGAGATGGTCCAACGATGTAGCGGGAGGTAGGATCGCCCTTTATCGACAAAAGCGCGTTCTTTGTGTCGGAAACGTTGGTTACTGGAGTAGTCGGTACATATGCCATCGCTGCAGACTCGGCCTGTGTGGTAGGGCAGGTCAACGCGGTGTCTGACGCAGGGATCACGGCACCCTTCGGAGGCTTGGTGTAAGCGGGGACCTGACACTGAACGATCCTAAAGGAAAGCTGCGCAGTCTGACCAATTATCTGTAGAGCCCGAGATGCATCTTTGACGCCTGGGAGCTGAACTACGATATTGCTGCCTTGCTGCGAGATATTCGGTGAGGAGATACCAAGCGCATCGACTCGGTTTCTAATGATAGAGATCGTCTGATCTAGAGTTGCCTGGGTGACTGTGTGCGCCGGCTTGTACACGACAGAGGCGCCACCTTGCAAATCCAGTCCCAATACTGGAGAGTAGTGCGCCACCAATACAGCTATGAACGAGCCAATGGAAATCAAAATGGTCGCGGCAACCAAGATTATGTTAGAACGCTTCATATGTGTCTATTTCCCATTTCCAAACCGGGCATGCCCGTCCCTTGCAAACTCCTACACACTACTACCCATCGACTCATCGCCCAATTTCAAATAATCTCCCCAAAGCTTCGTTTTTACTTCGGACTTGAGCCGTGGCGTCACCCGATACAGGACGACGTTCACCCAGGACCAATGTTCGAACAGTCCAGTTGAACATGGCTACATCTTTCAATGGCTCTTCACCAGAAAATTACTTTATCAGGTTGAACGCTTCACCTGGAGCAGCTTAGAAGATAGCCTTGAAAACCCCTGAGGTACACACGCTAACCCATGAACCGAAACGACCGGCGAGCGCAGTTGCCGTCTAGGGCAAAGCACCAAATCCCGAAAGCGCTGGATCAGT
>JAJYVK010000332.1 GCA_021792075.1 Actinomycetes bacterium
AATTTATCTACATCTAACTCCGAAATCTCGACTAAGGCAAGAACTATCTCAATCGCTCAGCACTTGGGTTGAGGTCAAGACGAGTCTTGCGAATGCGCAGCGGATTGCGCACCTTGTTATCTCGCACAAAGGCCATAGACTTACCTTGCGCCGGAGCTGCCAGGATGGGCCGGAGCTGCCAGGCTGGAAAGCGCCCTCGCCTCGATCGACTACCTAATTAGGAACGCTGGCCTAAATTAGTAACACCATGGTGGAAAGATATTTGACCAGTTCTTCAAAGTTCATGGACGGACTTAGCAAGATGTCCGTATACCCTGGGTGGTATGTGTACGGCTATTACGTGTAACAAATGCAATCGTCCGACCTGGGTGGGCTGTGGCGCCCACGTAGAGCAAGTCTTAGGGCATGTTCCAGAGGCGGAACGCTGTCAATGTGACGGAATGACCCCTCGGGTCAAAGCAAAACGGTGGTTCTCCCGCTGATCAATTGAAGCTCCCTGCAACCCCCGAACCTTGACCGGCCAAAGGCTGACTTTGGGTCCAGTTAGCTGGCCGGCACGGATTTTCCCTAACAAAGGAAGAGCCGTATTTCCGAATCAGCAAATGAGAGCTTTGGGAGCTCGCCGTGAAAGTGGAAGAAGTGGACCAAAAGCGGTTTCGGTCAAGGGCGCAACATCAATTGCGTTAGTACTGTTGGACTTTTTAAGTCCAGATAGACGATTGTTTTGTGGTGCCGCTGAAGCTAGATATCAGCATATGGCCATCATCAACCTCTCCAAGTGACCTTTGAAACGATCGGGTTGGCCTTGACGTGTGCCACCGATGGAAGACTCTTTTTCCCCTTCCTGCAGCTCCTGCATACCCGATTTCTTTAAGAGCCTTGGAATCTGAGCAAGCTTTGCTAGCAGCGGTTATAAGCGACGGCCGCTCATAGTTAGTGCCTCTTTCACTAAGCCGCCAGAGACCACCCATTGCCAAGCGAGTATTCAGGTTGATGGAAAGCGGGTCGATGTCGCAATTGCGACATCTCGCTAGTTGCGTAGGACGATATAGAGCAAAATTGCAACCTCCAGCTTTGCGTTGATGGATACATACCCTGATTTTTCTATCGTAAGATTGCGTCTTAGAAACCAAAGAGCGACTTACTAAATCGACGGAGAAGTTTGGCACTAGGGTCGTTTTGAGTCATCAATAGGCTTTAGCGCACTTCCCCGCCGATGAAACTTCAATCACTAAATCATTATTGGAGGTCATCAATGAATCGATTCGTTCACTATCTAGGAAGGATCGCGGCTGCTGTAGCGGTAACGGGTGCCGTGGTTTTCGCTTCCACAACTGGTTCAGCTTTCGCAGACACAGCACCGGTCATTCAGTCGGTATCTGTCGCTGGGAGTGTCGGCAATCCCTCCATCACCATCAATGGACAGGGATTTGGCACTATACCGGCCAATACCGGCCAACCGTCTCCCTTTTCCGGCCTTGACTATGGCGACCAGCTAGGACTTAGCGACCTGAGCGCAGGTTGGAACGCTGGTCAGAGTGGAAACGGCATTGGGATAACTGTAACCAACTACACCAACTCCACCATCGAGTTCGGACTCGGCTCCTACTACCAGGTAGGAGGCTTCGCTCTAGCAACGGGCGACAAGTTCGAGGTGCTTGTCAAAGGTGTCACCTGCACCGGAATAGTTGGCTATCCCACGACCATTGCCTGCACTTCAGATACCACGATTATTAGCTCGAGCTCTGCAACATCTGTCTTCGGCCAAGAGTTGACCTTTACTGCCAAAGTCAGTGGAACTGGATCGACCACCAGCGTGCCCAGTGGAAGCGTCTCTTTCTACGACGGAACCACGAACCTAGGGAACGTGGCCCTCGACGCTAGCGGATCGGCAAGACTTCAAATCAATTCGCTCTCGGTGGGATCTCACAACATCAAAGCGGTTTACGGCGGGGACAGCATATTTATTCCAAGCACGAGCACCGTCCTTACGCAGGTTGTGAACAAGGCCGCAACTTCGACATCTCTCACGTCCAGCTCCGCAAATGTGCTGGACGGTCAGCCGGTGACTCTTAGCGCAACCATTGCCGTAACGCCTCCGGGGACATCGACAGTCGCCTCTCCCACCGGAACCGTAAAGTTCACGGACGGGGGCACGATGCTGGGCACGGGAACTGTCAGCACCGCCAATGGAGTTACGTCGGCCAGCATCACGACAATTCTTCCACTGGGCACAGGCCAAACCATTTCAGCAAGCTATGGGGGTGACGGGAACTTCACCGGCAGCACTGGAACCGTGGCGGAAAGCGTGACTTACAAGTTCGGCGGCTTTTTGCCGCCAGCCTCTCTTGGCAAAATGGCGCAGCTGAATCAAACGATTCCCATCAAATTCGTGCTCTACAACTTCGAGGGCGATGTTGTCCAGAATGCGAATGCATACTTGCTCGTGAACGGTAATCCTGCCGTTCCCCAAGGGAATGCAAACTCAAATGACAGCTTCAGCTTTGTCGATGGTCACTATCAGTACCAGTTGAAGCTCCGCAATCAGGGGATATCTGCAGATAGCGTCGTACATCTGACCGTGGTCCTAAACGATGGAACCACTCACAGTCTCACGATAACCGTGCGATAGCCATGTTAGGAGGTGGCCGCCGGCTTCATGCGACGGCCACCTCCTCCAATCGAGAAAGGCCTATGCACTTTGCCTCTGGCTTTTCAACCGATCGATTCGTCCACCAATGGAAACCTCGCCTCTTTCGGGCAGAGCTGCCGGGGATTATTCGCAACCTCTGCAGTTGAAAAGACCCAATCGAAGCCAGTTAGGGCTCTTGTTTAACCGTCCTTCGCATCCCAAATCCCACCGCTGCCGCAACGGCGGAAACCAGCATCAGTATTCCGGCTACGTCCAGTGCGATGCTCAGACCGCTGTGGAATGCCTCGTAAGCTGCATTGACAACCTTGAGAACCAGCGGACCGTAGGCTTTCTCAATTTGAGCGACGCTTCCGGATCCACCGGTAGGCATGCTCCCCGTTTCCACCGCCGAGATGACAACCTCGCGGAAATTTGCTGGAACGCCGAGTGCGATCAGCCGCTGATTCAGGCTGTTGGTCAGTTCGCCGTTCAGCAAAGAGCCCAGAACCGAGACACTCACTATCACACCTAGAGCGCGCGCCGTGTTTGTCGTGGCTGCAGCCATCCCTGAATGCCTTGCCGGAATCACCCCAAGAGCGATTGAGGTCACCGGAACAACTGTGACGCCGAAACCCAGGCCTGCCAACGTCAGCGCGGAAGTTAGCAAAGGGACATCGACAGCTGCTCCAAGAGCTACATCTGCCACCAGCACACCGACTCCTGCTGCTATCGCGCCGAGCGTCATGGGAACTCTAGGTCCGCTGGTCGCCACCCAACGCCCCGCAAAAAGCGATGCCAGAACCATGCCCGCAGTCATCGGGAGAAAGATGAGGGCAATTCGATAGCCGGAATAACCTTCGACAAGCTGTAG
>JAJYVK010000333.1 GCA_021792075.1 Actinomycetes bacterium
TCGCTTAGCAGTGCATCGTTCAAAGTTCGAATTTCGCCCAGTCTCTCCCGCGGAAGGATCGATTGCCAGAAGAATCAGTTTCTTGCAGCTGCGCACCGAGTCTATCAGGGCAATTGGACAGATGGAAGCGCCCCCCTTTTGCCCTGTCGACTCCGGGTGGAGTGAGTTTGTATCTCCGTCAGGAGATAAAACGCGCTTCGTCAGTTCGAGACCTGTGCCGAGGCGGTGATGATCTCAGGCAATTCTTTTGGCAGAACCTGTCTTTGGCGGGAAAGAATTCCATTTCTCCAGGATAAATGAGATCGCGCTGAGTGGTTTCCGAGGACCGAAAGGGTGTGGCGGAGCCGGTCGCAATCTCACAAAAATAATAATATCATCAAAAAACCCAGCTTTTACACCACACATGGAGCAAAAAGCAGGCTTTCTCGGTTACTCGGCGTACACAGCATTTTCGAGAGGTGCGCTCTCTGTGATATCTCGTAGCGCGGTTTCAAAATGTGCTCGCGAGCAGCCAGTATGTTATTCTCATGCTACAACTTCTGCTGTTGGAGAGCATGAACCCGGGCGAAAGTCTCTAACGCATCGATCAATGTGACGGTGAGGAGCCGTCTATTCGGCGCGTCTTTGGAGGGGATATGGCTGACCGGATGAAAATCCTTTCTTCATCTCTTGCAGCTCTTTTAATCGTTGCTGTCTGCACTGTTTTCGGAACGTCCAAACCTGCTAGCGCTGCTCCAAGTGTCGTATGTACCTGGACGGGAGCTACCAACACCGACATCTCGGTCGCAGACAACTGGAGAGCAAATTCTGGGCAGAGCTGTGGAGGCTCGGCCACCACAGCGGGCTCCGCTGTGCTGAACGGTGCTGAGCTGGTATTTCCGAGTTCGATACCGCCGACGGGCTAT
The DNA here is from genome assembly GCA_021792075.1 of Actinomycetes bacterium. GTDB lineage: Bacteria > Actinomycetota > Acidimicrobiia > Acidimicrobiales > Acidimicrobiaceae > SCQM01. The sequence goes on from JAJYVK010000333.1 coordinate 906, forward strand.
ATGTTGACTCTGGATGCACCGCAGAACGTGGATGACGTCGTGTTCAATGGCGGCTATGTGATCTCCGGGAACAGCATTTTGACCCTTACCCCGTCGTCTAACTCTGCGATAGGAATAGATGTGTCAGGTGGAGGAGGAGCGACCATTCTTGCACCGGTGGATCTTGGGCAGTCCCAGAGCTTCGTGGCTGCTCAGTTCCAGTCGCTCTATCTCGAGGGCACGATCTCAGGCAGCTATTCGCTGACATTCGGAAGCTCAGGCAATACCGGCACGGTTGAGCTTATGAGCTCCAACAGCTATGGCGGCTCCACCACCGTTAGCGAGGGTTCGGTGGAGATCAAGAACTCTCAGAGCCTGGGCGCAGGAGCGGTGACGGTGAATGCCGGAGCATCGCTTCTCGAGTACAGCGCAGGCGGAACCTCGGTAGATCCGGCTAATCAACTGACAATTTCGGGTTCTGGGTCACTGGGCAACTCCGGTGCTCTCGAGGACTATACGGGTGGAAGCGGCTGGGCCGGTCCCATCACTTTGGCGGGGGATACGGTGATAGCTGCGGAAAGCAACTCCTCCCCTTTTGTCTTGACCGGGTCGATCGGCGGCTCCGGATCGCTTGGCGTTTCGGGATCCGGCACCTTGGAGCTATCGGGAGCGGCGAATGATTTCAGCGGGGCCACCACGATTGATGCCGGGACCACACTCAAAAGCGAGGTGAGCAACGCCCTGCCTGCCGCGACTGCACTTACGGTCAGCTCCGGGGCCAGCTTCGATCTCAACTCCTTTTCACAGGCGCTTTCAGCTCTGAGCGGGCCTGGGACCGTCACCTCTTCCGCTAGCGGGTCGGCTACCTTGACAATCTCGCCGGCACAGGGCGATTCGATAGCGGCCTCGATTACCGGGAATCTGGCCTTGGATATGTCGGGAAGCGGGAGTGCGACACTCGAAAGCCCTTCCAACACCTACTCTCAGGGGACCTCGGTTCAAAGCGGCACGCTTGAGTCCGGAGTGGCAAATGCGCTGCCGTCGGGCTCCTCCCTTTCTGTGTCCTCTTCGGCCACCTTTGATCTTGGCGGATACGATCAATCGTTGTCTTTGATATCTGGCTCCGGAGTCATCACCTCGACAAGCGGCAACCCGACCCTCTCGCTTAGTGTGGCTTCGGGGGTGAGCGACACCTGGGCCGGAATCCTGACTGGAAGTCTTGCTCTTGCGAAGGGCGGATCAGGAACGCTTGTCGTGGCCTCGGCGGGCAACTCCTATTCCGGACCTACCACAATCTCTTCGGGCATGGTGAGGATAGACGGTGTTGTTGGAACCTCGTCTTTTGCGGTCGCAGCTGCGGCGACACTCGAAGGCGGCGGAACGGTAGGAGGGGTGTCAGCCAACTCGGGTCTCGTACATCCAGGAGCGTCTCCTGGGATTCTGATATCGAATGGAGGTGTCACGCTCGGGAGCGGCACTCTGTCGATCGACGTTGCCGGTTCGGCTCCGGGGTCAGGCTATTCGCAGTTGGATGCGGGTGGAAATGCCGTAGATGTAGCTGGAGCAACTCTTAGTGTCAGCGACTCTTACCCAGCCGCTTATGGCACAGTCTTCGATATCGTCTCAGCCGGAAGTGTGAGCGGTACCTTTGCCAATGCTGCCTGGGGAAGTGATCTGGCAGTCGGCGGCAGAGAACTCGAACTCGGACACACTGCAACCTCGGTGACGCTCACAGATGTCACAGATCCTCCTCAAGCTCCTGCGTCGAGTCCGGCAGCTCCAGTTGCGCCGATGCCTCCGAACGGTGCGGTAAGTTATTCGAGCGCATCTTCTGACAGTCCGACGGGTTCTGCGGTGGCGACGAACGACCAGACTACGGTTAGCGCTTATGGGGAAGGCGCACTGACGCTGTCGCAGTTCGGCTCCGATCCTGTCGGCCCGCCAGACTTTGCGTCGACAGGCGAGTATTTTGGAGTGTCTCTATCACAGGGGAACTCGTTCAGCTCGGTCACCATAAAAGACTGCAATCTCAACGGTGGAGACGAGTTGGAGTGGTGGAATCCCAGCCTTGGCTCCGCTCTGGGCCAGTGGCAAAGCGTCTCACCTCCAGCGGTTCTTAGCCAGGGAAGTCCCAGCTGTCTGACATTTGTCGTGACGAACTCTACCGAGCCATCGTTGTCTGAGCTCTCCGATGCGGTCTTTGCAGTCGCCCGAGGTCAGACCACGACCCGAGGTGGCAAAGGGTACTGGCTGGTGGCCTCGGACGGAGGGGTCTTCAGTTTCGGCGACGCCCAGTTCTACGGCTCGATGGGCGGGAAGTACCTCGCTAAGCCGGTAGTCGGGATCGCTTCGACCCCCGATGGCAAAGGGTACTGGCTGGTGGCCTCGGACGGAGGGGTCTTCAGCTTCGGCGACGCCCAGTTCTACGGCTCGATGGGCGGGAAGTATCTAGCCAAGCCTGTAGTCGGGATTGCCGTCACCGGTGACGGACAGGGATACTGGCTCGTTGGCCAAGATGGCGGAGTTTTTAGTTTTGGAAAAGCTGGATTTTATGGATCAGGTGCTGGTAACATTACAGGAGAACCAGTTTTAGCGATTACTG
>JAJYVK010000334.1 GCA_021792075.1 Actinomycetes bacterium
GGAGATTCATGTCAATTCCTCCAGTCGGTGCGTTAGAAATCTCTTCCGCAATGGTTCGCTTTGACCGAAAGTTACGTCCGTTGCCTCAGCGGGAAAGCGGGTAAGGAGATAGCAGCCGTCAAAAGTGCGCCCATATCACATCGGTAAACATATATTGGCATATTGATTAATCGCGCAGGCATGCCATTGGGATCGGCCTTAATTTGCGTCCTACCTGCCCTGAAATTTCCCCGGGGGGCTCACTACGTCATCCAGTACACATCGACTCATTCCGGGAGATCACACGGTGGATGCGGGATAAAAGTCCGTTTCCCAATACTGGCCGCCCCCCACAAGTCTCTATCTGCAGCAGCGATGACTGCTCATGTAAGTAGTGAGAACTCGACGCGACGAGGCATCCTCGTGCACGTACCATCAAGCAAATACGCTTCCATATAGTTGATTATAAATAATTTATATTGAGACGCGCCGGACCGTATTTTTTTCTATGAACATCGCAACTAATTTTAAAAATATGAGTCATAATAATAATATGACACAAGAGCCTGCAGTGACGCCCACGATTACTCCGGCACAATGCAAAGCGGCACGCGCCCTACTTGTCTGGAATCAGCAAGAGTTGGCCCAGAGGGCCCAAATTGGGGTGTCGACAATTGCAGACTTTGAACGGGGCAAGCGTACGCCAACTGACAGCAACATTCAGGCCATGGTCAACGCTTTTCTCGCCAGCGGTGTCAGCTTCGTAGACGGCGGGGTCCAAAGTGCTCCGTCCACCATTAACCCCACCTTGCCGGCCAACGTCGGTTCGCCGCGATTGATTGAAGCCACTGACCTCGACCAATGGGCAGACCAGAACGATGGCAAGCAATACTTTCCGGAACTGATCAGTCGGCTAATTCTGGCGAGCGTTGGGTATGTACCACGTCAGTTCATCTTTCGCTCGGGTGACAGCACGCAGCAACCAGGTTGGGACGGCATCTGTGAGCAGGACGGAAATGCAAGCCTTCCATGGTTACCGGTAGGCGTCTCGGGCTGGGAGTTCACTGCGCAGGCCAAAGGGCTTCGCAAGAAAGCCAACGATGACTACGAAACCAGAGAGGAAGATTCGCTGGGCCTCATCCCGCCCGAGACAACCTTCGTATTTGCAACACCAAGACGCTGGGGACCAGGCAAAAAGTGGGCAGATGAAAAGAAAGCCAAGAAATTCTGGAAGGACGTCATCGTTATCGACGCTGATGACCTTGTCCATTGGATCGATCAGTACCCACAGGTACAGCAGTGGCTCGGAGCACGCTTACGCAAGGTAGTTCCAAATACCAATGCGCTATCTCAGTTCTGGTCACAATGGCGTCTTTCCACGGAACGCCCTATGACGCCGGAACTGGTCTTCGCTGAGCGCGATGACGACGGTACTAAGCTGTTGAAATGGCTTCGTGACGCGCCGTCCATCTTTGAGTTGCAGGCGGACTCTCCAGAAGAAGCCATGGCGTTCCTGTACGCCACAATTGATCGGCTTCCACCTGAGCACGCGAAATTTCAGGAGTCGCGCTGCATCATCGCGTCGACGGCTGACGCAGCCGATACTCTAGGCAAGAGCCCGACGCCCCTCGTGATCTTGATGGAGGCGTCTAAACCTGGTTTCGCAGCCGAGTTGATGCAGAAGGGGCACCATGTACTGATCGCCCACGGCTCACAGGTTGGAACCTCGGACTTGCTGAATTCCCTGTCAAAGCCTACCCCTGAGGTATTTAAGGAGGCCCTCGTAGCGATGGGATTCACGGAGGGCCGAGCCTCATCGCTCACCCGCGACTCTGCACGGAAGCTGACCATCCTGCGCCGCCTCATTCCATCGACTGCAATCGCATCGCATCCGGATTGGGCTGGTGACGAAACTGGGAAACTTCTTCTACCTCTTCTGCTCGCCGGCGCGTGGGACACGAGCTCAGAGGGTGACAAGAAGGTTCTGGAGATTCTGTCAGGCAAAGCTTTCGCGGACCTCGAAGCGCTCTTCCCCGGCTGGGCAGCCGTGGGCGATACTCCACTTCGGCATGCTGGCACGACCTGGAAGCTCGCCTCCCCGTTCGACGCGTGGTTCCGCCTGGCTCACCTGCTCAGCAAGAGTGAACTCGAACGCTTTGTTGATGCCGCTCAGCAAGTGCTGGGCGAAAAAGATCCCCGATTCAATATGGAGTCGGGTGAACGCTGGTTTGCCGGTATCCGGGGTAGGATTCCGCAATACTCCTCGTGGCTGAAATCTGGAATTACGGAAACACTGCTGTTGCTCGCGATGTATGGCAAGCAGATAACTGCCGTCCCCTCCGCGAATCGCTACGCTGATCGTGTCGTCAGCGATTTGCTGAATGGAGCTGACAGGAGCCGTTGGTGGTCGATCTCGGATGAACTCCGTGTGTTGGCCGAGGTTTCGCCTGACGCTTTCATGACGGCGGTGGAAGCCAGTCTCGCAGAACCGGATCAGCCGGTGATGGAACTATTCAAAGAAGATGCAGGTCCTGTCATGGGCCGGGCATATCACAGCAATTTGCTCTGGGCCTTGGAGACCTTGGCCTGGAGCACAAGCCACCTTTCACGAGCAGCCGAACTTCTCGCCCGGCTTGCAACGCTTGATCCAGGGGGGCACTGGGCAAATCGTCCTGCGGCTTCGCTACGATCAATCTTTCTAATGTGGCTGCCGCAGACATATGCAACGCTCGAACAGAGACTCAAAATCATCGAACGGCTCCTCAAGGTGGAACCGAAGGCAACCTGGGATCTTATCCTCGAGATTCTGCCTAAGACCTATGACACGGGCAGCGCCAACCCCAAGCCGCGGTGGCGAGATTTCTCCGAAGACAAGACCGAACCCGTGACATATGGCTTAATCGATCGTGGAACACGTGCACTCACCGCGCTGCTCATCGCAAATGCAGGAGTCGATCCAGAGCGTTGGGTTGGATTCATCGATCATCTCGGTTCACTGCCTCCCGATATCCGAGATTCGGCATGGCCGAAGCTCTCTGCTTCCGCTGAGGAATTTACCAAAGATGAGGACCGCATCAAGATCTGGGCTGCACTTCGCCGATTCATCAGCCACCATCGTTCGTTCCCGGCCGCAGATTGGGCGCTTCCCGTTCAGGAAATCGATCGAGTAGAACGCATTTATGAACAGTTTTCGCCTGCAGACCCGATACTGAAGCTCAGTTGGATCTTCGGTAACGGAGTACCTCTTCTGAGCGGGCGCAACGGCGACAATTGGAGTCAGCGCGATAACGAGCTGACGGATCTTCGGAAGCGAGCTGTCGAATCACTGATCCGTGACCACGGAATGAATTCTCTTTACCGCCTGATCGAGCTCGCGGAGAATCCGTTCCAAGTTGGACTCGCCTACGGATTGATCGCCAGATCCAAGTCCGAGGCGGACAAATTGCTGCTTGATACGCTCGATAGTGCCGCGCCGGCTAGCCGCGGATTTGTTAAGGGACTTG
>JAJYVK010000335.1 GCA_021792075.1 Actinomycetes bacterium
TCTCCTTCAGTTCGACCTCAGTTGCGGCGCCAACCTTGATTATGGCCACACCACCAGAAAGCTTGGCGAGACGTTCCTGGAGCTTTTCCCGGTCATAGTCCGAATCGGTATTCTCTATCTCCGTCTTAATCTGCTTGATACGAGCCTTGATGTCGTCATCAGCACCGCCACCTTCGATGACGGTGGTCTCGTCTTTGGTAACCTCAACCTTGCGCGCTTTTCCGAGCAGATCGAGAGTTACCGACTCGAGCTTGAGACCAACCTCCTCGGTTATCACCTGGCCACCCGTTAGGATCGCAATGTCCTGCAGCATCGCCTTGCGCCGCTCACCAAAGCCGGGTGCCTTTACGGCTACTGATTTGAAGGTTCCACGGATCTTGTTGACGACGAGAGTTGCAAGTGCCTCCGCCTCCACGTCTTCCGCGATGATGACAAGAGGCTTGCCGCTCTGCATCACCTTTTCGAGTACCGGCAGCAGATCCCTGACGTTCGAGATCTTCGAACCGTAAAGCAAAATGTAAGGCTCCTCTAGCGTCGCCGACATCGACTCCGGATCGCTTACGAAATATGGCGAGATGTACCCTTTGTCGAAACGCATACCCTCTACCAGATCCATCTCCATGCCGAAGGTATTGGACTCCTCTACGGTGATCACACCATCCTTGCCCACCTTCTCAATCGCCTCGGAGATCATCGATCCGATCTCGGTGTCAGCAGCGGAAATCGATGCAACCTGCGCAATCTGGTCCTTAGAGTCGGTCTCCTTTGCAATAGACTTTAACGACTCCACCGCTGCGACTACGGCATCCTCGATTCCCTTCTTCAGAGACATCGGGTTGGCTCCCGCAGCCACGTTTCGGAGACCTTCACGCACCATGGACCAAGCCAGGACGGTTGCCGTGGTCGTGCCGTCACCTGCGACGTCATCCGTCTTTTTGGCAACTTCTTTTACCAGCTCTGCACCGATTCTCTCAAATGGGTCTTCGAGCTCGATCTCTTTAGCAATCGAGACTCCGTCATTCGTGATTGTGGGAGCTCCCCACTTCTTCTCGAAAACAACGTTTCGACCCTTCGGGCCTAGAGTCACTCGAACAGCGTCGGCAAGTTGGTTCATGCCGCTTTCAAGTGCTCTACGAGCCTGCTCATCAAATGTAATCAACTTAGCCATACGTTGGTTCCCTCCGTTGGGTTCCTTTTTAGCACTCTCAATACTAGAGTGCTAATAGAAGTTCACGATAGATGAAAATAATTAAACCGCGAACACATTTTCAGAAATTTTCTGAATCAATTTTGTAAAGCGCCCTGACCTGGACAGATCGAGGAACGCGCGTTAGTGCGATCCACCCGCCACGGCAGGAACAATGGAGATTACCTGATGCTCCTTGACCAAAGTATCGAGCCCTTGCAAGAATCGCACATCCTCGTCCGCAAGGAAAACGTTCACAAATCTCCTGAGCGACCCGCTTTCATCGAAGATTCTCTCACCCAAACCTGGATACTCCGAGTCGATCTTCTCCAAAATCTCGCCAACTGTTGAGCCGTCGATTTGCAGCTCCGCCAATCCGCCGGTCAGAGACCGTAGCTGAGTGGGTACGCGGACTGTGGTGCTCATTGATTGCTCCTTTTAGATTGATACACCTCGGCAAACGCCTCCAAGGTTGGCTTGATTACATAAGTAGGACCTTGCGAGTCCTCCAGCGCTTCCACTGTCTTTAGGCCATTGCCCGTTATATAGGCGACAACTGTCTCGTCAGGCCTGACAATGCCTTCCTTGGCAAGCTTGACCAGCGTTGCGATCGTCACACCTCCTGCGGTCTCGGCAAAGATGCCTTCGGTGCGTGCAAGAAGGCCCATCCCTTCAATTATCTCCTCGTCAGTAACCGATCCGAACGAGCCCCCGCTCTTTCGAACCACATCAAGTGCATAAAAACCGTCAGCCGGATTTCCTATCGCCAGAGACTTAGCGATCGTGTTTGGCTTGACCGGCCGCACGTAGTCATAACCCGCCGCAAATGCAGTGGCTACTGGTGAACAGCCCTCCGCCTGCGCTCCAGAGATCCTTACGTTTGGCTCTTCGTCCAAGAGGCCTACCTCGTATAACTCATGGAATCCCTTGTGGATCTTGGTCAACTGGCTGCCAGAACCTACCGGGACAATTACGTGGTCGGGCGCTTTCCATCCAAGCTGCTCAGCCACTTCAAAAGCCAGTGTCTTCGAACCCTCCGAGTAGTAGGCTCTCACGTTCACGTTGACAAAAGCCCAGGTTGGTTCCTCTGAGGCAAGTTCCGCGCACAACCTGTTCACATCGTCGTAATTGCCTTCAATTGCAATTACGTTTCCCCCGAAAATGGAGGTTGTGATTATCTTCGCCTTCTCCAGGTTCGCTGGAATGAACACATAAGACTCCATTCCCGCCCATGCTGCATGAGCTGCGACCGAGTTGGCAAGATTTCCTGTCGAAGCGCATGCAGCGACCTTGAGACCAAGCTCTCGCGCCTTCGAGAGCGCCACGGAGACCACCCTGTCCTTAAAGGACCCTGTCGGATTGACAGTGTCATTCTTGAGCCACAGATTCGGCAGTCCTAGCTCCTCACCCAAGCTTCGCGCTTTAACCAGAGGCGTGAAACCAACTCCCAATGACACATAATCCGTTCCATCCACAGGAAGGAGATCCGCATAGCGCCAGATGGTAGGAGGTCCACTCGCAATCTTCTCCCGGGATATAGATGCGGCTATCCCTTCGTAATCGTATGCAACCTCAAGCGGACCGAAGCAGAACTCACAAACATGCAATGCCTCGATCGGATAGGTCTTGTGACACTCACGGCACTTCAAAGATTGAACAAAAGCCACCTTACTCTCCTCATCGATCGGGCTTTGGCACCTGGTAAGTAGCTACTGGTTGCCGCGGTATCGCAGGGCCCGTCCCTAAACCGCTCTTGATGATGCCTCAATTACTGCTAAATGATAATCGGAACGCCTATTTGAGTCGACACAAAATTACAGTCGAGGCGAAGATTTAGCCCCTCCATTTGCCGCCCGACAAGGCGCATGGCGATAAATCCGGATTCAGTGGTAGGTAGTCGAGTTGCGGCGACTACACCTGAAATGGTGAGAGTCTCCGGAGAACAAGCTTCAGCCCACTTTTCACAGTTCGCTTACACGCATGCGATCACAGTTCTCATTCCGGCGAGAAACGAGGAGAGGACCGTGGGTGAAGTCGTCAGCAAGCTGATGGACAGATATAGTCCCAACTCTGGACCACGAGTCCAAATCGTGGTTATCGACGACCACTCAACCGACGATACCTCGGCTGCAGCAGCCAAATCCGGTGCACAAGTGTTGACTCGCACCGGTCCCGAGGACGCGACCGGGAAAGCCGAGGCCATCGCCGAGGGCATCAGGCGATTTCCAAGCGATATATACGTCCTTTTTGATGCAGATATTTCCAACTTCAATCCAGACTGGGTCGAACTTCT
>JAJYVK010000336.1 GCA_021792075.1 Actinomycetes bacterium
GACACCCGTAGGTGCAATAGTAGTGGTGGTCGAGACGACCGATCCATTCCCATTTATGGCAGCGGGCGCGGAACCTGAAGGCGTTGTTGTAGTCGTCGTGGCTGGAGAATTTGGAGGCGTGGTTATAGAGCCTGGCGAATCGATGGGAACTATGAACCTTCCGGGAGGTATCAAGGCCGGATTTGGCTGAGGAAAGGTCAACACCGGCTGACCGGAAAGGGCTTGGCTCATATAGTCATGCCATATCCTCGCCGGATATGTGCCACCATATACAGGAATCCCTCCCACGTCGAACATAGGGACTGATCCTGCCGGATCCCCCATCCATACGGCTGTCTCGAGCTGAGGTGTGAACCCATTGAACCAGCCGTCTGTAAAGTTGTCGGTGGTGCCCGTCTTTCCCGCCACCTCTCGGCCTGGAAGCGCAGCTGCCGTTCCAGTTCCATACTGAACGACCGCCTGCATCACCTGGTCTTCGACCTCGACATTCTGAGCAGAAAGTACCCGAACTCCCTTGGAAACTGTTTGGACCAAGGTATTCCCATTTGATCCGACAATCTTTGAGGTGAAGTAGGGGGTGTGCCTAATTCCGTTGTCGGCCAGCACCGAGTACACCTCCGCCATCTCCAGAGGCGTAATGTCTTCAGAACCTATAGCCAAAGACGGAGCTGGAGTCAGATAGCTCGTAACACCCATGATGTGAGCCATGTTGACAATGTTCTGATCTCCAAGATTGACCCCGAGTCGGACATAGGCACAGTTGACGGAGTCGGCGGTCGCCTTCGTTATTGTCATCAGCCCATATCCAGGCTCCGCGTTGTGGACTATATACGGCGACGGCTTTACTCCAGGTATCACGAATTGACAGGGGCCGGTACCGTCAATGATATCGTTTGGGCTGTACCCTTGCTGAAGGAGTGCCGCGAGCACGATGGGCTTGAAAGACGATCCGGCCTGTCTTCCGGTGCCGCCGGTTCCGGTTGCAACGTCATAACCTCCAAAGCCATGCGTTGGATTTCCGGAGACTAGTGCCTCTACAGCACCGGTATTAGGATCCATGCTGACGAGCGCTGCCGTGTACTTCCCGTTGGTATTTGGAACAACCTTCTTCACTGTTGCCTGAGCTTCAGACTCGTAGTTGGAATTGAGAGTCGTATAGATCTGAAGCCCGTCATTTTGCAAAGCCTGAAGTCGCTGATTCTGGTTCCCTCCAAGAACCGAATACTTTGGCTCAGTGAGGATCCGCTGAATCGCTTCCTGCACAAAAGCAGAAGGGGCGCTTATCGAAGGCCGGTAGGAAACCTTTGGCAATGGCTCCAATTTGTCCTTGTTTGCCTGAGCTTGGGTCAGATCGCCATATTGGACCATCTGGTCAAGAGCTATGTTCCGCCTGGCGAGAGCATTACCTGCATTGAGGAACGGGTCGTTCCCAGTAGGATCCTCGATCAAAATTGCGAGCAAGGACGCCTGCGCCGTGGTGAGCTGGCTCACGCTCTCGTTGAAATAAGTCTTTGCAGCTGCACCGATGCCGTAGGCACCATCACCGAAATAAACGGTATTTAAATACTTCTGAAGAATCTCATTCTTGGTGAACTGCCCCTCTATCCGATAAGCATCAATCGCCTCCTGAATTTTCCTCGATAGAGTGCGCTGAGGCGTGAGAATCGTGTTCTTTACCAACTGCTGTGTAATCGTCGACCCGCCTTCGAGGATGGTCCCCCCGGAAACATCGGCCGACAAAGCCCGTCCAATGGATTTCAAATCTATAGGCCCATGCTGGTAAAAAGTGTGATCTTCCACGTCAAGCACGGCATTGATGACATTCTTGGGAATTTGAGAAAGGGTTACGGGGGTTCTGAATCCGTTCGTCTGCATCACGTAGAGAAGATTTCCCTGCGAGTCATAGAACTTGGAGGGGTAAGTCAGAGTTCGAAGTTGAAGTGGGGTGGAGAGGGAACCCGGTTCCAGAAAAAGAGTCAGATTGGAAAGCGCCGGAAAAAAGAGAAGAAACCCCAAGCCCAAAAGCAGGCCGCCAAAGACCACCGTGAGTATGAGTTTCGATAAAACCCGCATATAGCTTTAGGATCCCCAGTTGCAGAACTGACTATTCGCCACTAAGACCTTACCCTGTTGAAGCGACCTCCGCCCGTCATGAATCTTCGAGAAGTAGGCCGGGTCTTATCTTCGCTTCAGAACTTGGGCACGTAGCCACCCCGACCCATCGCATAAGAGTCCTCGAACTCTATCGACTCGTCAACGTCACCCACGACGCTGGTTACCCAAGGGAGTCTTCCTGTGAGAATCCGCTCGATTCCGGCTTTGAGCGTAGTCTCTGATATCGCACAAGACGAGCACGATCCCACAAGAATGACCTTTACTACCCCAGTTTCCACGTCGGCAGACACGAGCATGAGATCTCCGCCATCGGACTGAACCGCTGGACGTATCATCTCGATCAGGGCCTCAAGCTCCCTCTGCCTGTCAAGCTTCTCTTCCTCGGTTAGAACAGTTTCCACGTCACTTCCACTTTCTCGCCAACTACGACCATTCTACTAAGCAGCGAGATTTACACCTATTTGGATAGGACAAATTCTGCAATTTTTTTATGAACAGAATATGCCAACTAGTGACTGCCCTTAGCCAGCCTGGCCTGCGACGCTGCAAGCTCCTTCTCTGCATCAGCCTTGTCGCGCCAGCCCTCTACCGTCACGCTCTTACCTGGCTCTAGATCTTTGTAGTGTGAGAAAAAATGGGTTATCTCATCTTTTACTGCGGTCAAAACGTCGTCGACATCCTGTATGTGCATCCATCTAGGATCTTTTTCAGGGACGCAGAGGAGCTTGACATCGCGTCCAGCCTCGTCGCTCATCACAAAACTCCCCACGGCTCTTGCCTTTAGATGACAGCCTGGAAAGGTCGGGACTTCGAGAAGCACAAGCGCGTCTAATGGATCTCCGTCCTCACCGAGAGTACCCTCGACATATCCATAGTCGGTGGGGTATCCCATGGGAGTGAAAAGGGTGCGATCCAACCAGACCTGGCCGGTCTCGTGGTCTACCTCGTATTTGTTTTTCGACCCTTTTGGAATCTCAATTACCACTTCGAAACCCACGTCTACTCCAATCCTTGAGGTGTCCTGACATCTCCGCGCGGATAGATTCCGGGGAGTAATTGACATGCGCAGCCGCTCATGCCACTGCTTTTTCGGGTTGGCGCTTAGCCGGGACGCTTGGCCCTACGGGGACCTCGCGTTCGCTTTCCCGCTCTAGCGTTATGCCGTGAATCCGGCGGCATTCGCGCGCGTGCTGGCGCCCGTCCGCGTGAGATGTGAGCAAAGACCACTTGGTTCTCACGGCTATCACTATGCCTTGTTCCAGATACAGCCTCCGGCGGATGTGCACGCGTCTAGTCTACCCCGGGGATATTGCAAGTCCGTTGCCAAAACCCACCTGCGGCCGCGCTGCTGG
>JAJYVK010000337.1:0-1081 GCA_021792075.1 Actinomycetes bacterium
TTAGAGGTCCCGACGAGTGTCGCGATAGGAGTTGCAAGTCCCAGTGCACAAGGGCAGGCGATCACGAGAACAGCGACAGCTGGTATGAGGGAATCTATGAAGTTATGGCCAGTGAGCATCCAGCCGGCAAGGGTGACTAAGGAGACTGCAATTATGGCGGGCACAAACACGGCTGATACTGAATCCGCCAGCCTCTGGACCTTCGACTTTTCGAGCTGGGCCTTCTGGACAGCTGTGACGATCTGAGCAAGAACTGTCTCATCGCCAGTCTTGGTCACCTTCATAATCACTGGGGTCATCCCGTTCACCGATCCTCCGATGAGAGCTTCGCCGGGAGACTTGACCACTGGAACGCTTTCACCGGTCACGAGTGATTCGTCGATAGACGGAGCACCCTCTACCACTTCGCCATCGGTTGGAATGGCTTCACCAGGGCGAACGATCACGAGATCGCCTATCCTGAGTGAGTCGACCGGGACATCCGCTGCATTTTCAGTGTTCCCAGCTATGACGGAGTCGGCACGAGCAAGCAGATGGACTCTGCTCGGACGAAGAGTCATCAGAGCCTCTAGCGACTCGCCGGCCCGGCTGCGAGCCGAAAGCTCGAAGTACTTCCCGAGCGAGATCAAGGTGATGATCAAACTTGACACGTCGAAATAGACCGATTGGCCACTCAGAAACAAGATCGCTGCAACAGAGTAGAAGTATGCTACGGACGATCCGAGAGATACAAGTGTATCCATGTTTACAGAAAGGTGCCTAGCAGTCTTGAGAGTCGTTCGGTGGAATATCCATCCCACCCAGAAGTAGACCGGGGTGGCCAAGATCCACTGAACCGGATTCGCCCAGCTTCGGCCGCTGAACCCGTACGAAACCACGATGACCGCAGCAGACAGCACCGCTCCAACCCAAAGTTTTCTTTTCCTAGAAGCAAGCTCAGCCCGTCTCTTTGACTGCCTGGCCATCGAAGCCTCTTCCAGAGTCTGCGATTCTCCCGCTACCTTGGCTTCATATCCCACGTTTGAGACCGCGCTGACGAGGCTCGTGGGATCGACGTTGTCTTCAAGCTCTACCTCTGCAG
>JAJYVK010000337.1:1091-3465 GCA_021792075.1 Actinomycetes bacterium
CTGTGGCAAGATTGACAGATGCACTTTTGACTCCCGGAACGCCACTGAGAGCGTTCTCAACTCTTCTCACGCAGGATGCACATGTCATGCCGCCGACTTCGAGAACCAGAAGGTCATCGGCTGCTTTATCCGCTGATGGCAGGTGGGCGCCGTATCCGACCGAGGTTACCGCGCTGACGAGGCTCGTGGGATCGACGTTGTCTTCAAGCTCTACCTCTGCAGTCTCTGTGGCAAGATTGACAGATGCACTTTTGACTCCCGGAACGCCACTGAGAGCGTTCTCAACTCTTCTCACGCAGGATGCACATGTCATGCCTTCAACCGAAAGTTGAACGCTCGATTCCTTTTCGACTTTGCCGACTTTCATTTATCTCACCTGACTTTCATGGAGCCCATCCTCTCGGCAGGTCTCGCACGATATTTCTTCAGATTCGCGAGCAAGTATCTCTCCGCTATGGCGCAGATCGGTCAATGATGAATTGAACCGCAGTGATTCGAGCAATTCATTTATTTTTGCTTTGCCATCCCCCCCGCGAATCGCTTCGGTTACACAAGTCTCAAGATGGTTTCTCAAAAGAATACGATTCACTCTCTCTAGGGACGATTGGAGAGCTGCCACCTGTTTCATGATGTCAGGGCAATACCGCTCGTCCTCGATCATGGTCAGCACCCCTGCAATATGACCTTTGATCGTCTTCATACGAATCAGCAGCTCTTCTCTGTATTCGGGTATCATATCTGCCTCGCATCACCGACCCCACCCGGGGTGGGGTTCCATCTCATATGATAGTCGAAGTCAACTGCAAATTAGACTCCAATGTGACATGGCGAGGCCGAGTTCAAAAGGAGGCATTCCTGTCTGCATCAAGTGCCGACTATCGAAATCCACGTAGCCGGAGCCCTTTGGTGATTGGCTCGAAATAAAAGATGGCTCGATTATAAGATCGGGCAACAGGAGTTCGCAGCATCTGAGATCTGTGCTTGTCCTAGACGTGAGCTTCACAGCTCTCGTGATGGAACGAGATGTCTGCACTAGGCCAAAGGTGCTATCAGGGTAGGCGATTTAAGGTGTCATGGACTGTCAAGGCAGATGTGCCGGACTGACGGGAGAATTTGAATTTAAAGCTCACTATGCTGGCGGGGTTATTGTCTTGAGCATTTTCTGGGATCGGAAGTTTGGATCTGAGGCTCTAGACAGCAAAAGAACCGCAAATCTTTGACCTTCCGACGGATGATAAGGGAGATCCGCAAGGGGTTTCCCAATAGATTTGAACTGTTGGTTTGGCGTTCCGAGCGCGATTTCCGAAGTGCGGCTAAGCCATCGGTGCTACCTACGAAGGTCCAGGGTGAAGAAGCGGTCGCCGTGAATCAAAAAGCACAGCATCTTGTATTTGGTGGATCTCTAGACTGTGTCGACCCTGGTGCAGGCGGCTACTGCGGCGGCATGATCGGCAGCGATCTCGAGACCAAGACTCACCAGCTCTATAACCCTGGGGTCTTCGACGCGATAATAGGCAAAGTGTCCTTCACGCCGCACGGTTATGAAACCGCAGTTTACCAGGCAAAGTAGATGCGAAGATACGCGGCTTTGGGCCAGGCCAAGTTGGGCTACACATTCCGTCCCGGTGTGTTCATCGTTGACCAGAAATTCGAGAAGTGCTAGCCGGCTTGGATCGCTGATCGCCTGGAAAAATTTTGCCAACACGGCTCTGCCCTCGATGCTTGGGGGGACCAGAGGCCGTGTTTCCTTACCAATATGAACTAAAGACATTGGTGCTCTTTCTTTCTCGACTAGCTGACAGCATAAATGGCTACCGAAGTTATGAAAACATCCGTATACAAGGATAGGATTTAGTTTTGCTTTGGCTAGGAGGAAGATGTCTGATCCACGAACGGCGTTTCTTTGACGTAAGCGGTCTGAACTGCAATGACTGTGCCATAAGGGTCAAGGCCGCTCTTGAGAAAGCCGGAGTCAGTGATGTCTCCGTTTTCTTGGCGTAGCGGTGAGGCAAGATTTTCCTGGCCTTCGGAGATCTATTAAGCAGCGTTGAGTGCCGGTGTGCGGAGCGCAGGGTACCATCCCGGAGCCGTACATGAGCTTGAACCATCCCGCATAGTCTCCTCTAAAAATGAATATGAAATACGACTTTGTCGCAATCGGTGCTGGATCAGCCGCATTCGCCGCATCCATCAAAGCAACTGAGGGCGGATATAGCGTTGCGCTGATAGAAGACCAAGTGATCGGAGGGACCTGCGTAAACAAGGGATGTGTTCCTTCGAAGGCGCTTCTAAAGGCTGGCGAGCTGGCCTGGGAGGCAGGGCACCAGCCATTTTCGGGGCTTGCAACAGAGTCGGGGACAAGTGGATTTGCCGG
>JAJYVK010000338.1 GCA_021792075.1 Actinomycetes bacterium
TTAGGGCCTGACGAGACATTGTATGGCGCGATCAAATATGGTGAAGGGCGCCGGCGGACCGCTGAGGTTGTTAGAGAAACATACTTCCCGGGCCTCGATCTCATACCGGGTAACATTGAACTTATGGAGTTCGAACACGAAAGCCCCATAGCAATGGCTGAAAAGAGAGCAGGGGCGACGATGTTCTTCTCTCGCGTCTCGCAAGCCCTGGCAGAGGTTGCTGACCGTTATGACGTCGTTATTCTCGATTGTCCGCCGCAACTCGGATTTCTGACGCTCTCGGCGCTGTGTGCCTCAACGGCGCTGCTCGTGACAGTTCATCCGGAGATGCTCGACATCATGTCGATGTGCCAGTTCCTCTTGATGACATCCGAACTACTTGGTGTTGTCGCCAAGGCAGGTGGTGACATGCAATACGATTGGATGCGCTATCTTGTGACACGGTACGAGCCAACCGATGGGCCGCAGACACAGATGGTGGCCTTCATGCGATCGCTCTTCGGTGAGCGGGTGCTGACGAATGCAATGGTCAAAAGCACCGCCATCTCTGACGCATCGATTACAAAGCAAACGCTCTACGAGGTCCCACGCGAACAATTCACTCGATCAACCTACGATCGCGCACTCGAATCAATGAATCAGGTGAACGCAGAAATCGAGGCCCTGGTCGAGCAGGCTTGGAGCAACTGACAATGGGGCGCAAACACCTTCTTGAGCACCTGATTTCACCGACCGAGACTCCGCCCAGTGCTCCCCAGGCCATACGAAGGCCGATGCCAAGGGGGGTCGGTTTGGTCGGCGCAATGAGTGAATCAGTCGAGACGATGGCGGCCGATCTTCGAGATGCCAAGGAAAAGCTCGAAGCCGGAGATGTAATCGTAGAGATTGATACCGATCTCATCGATCCGTCGTTCATCACCGACCGCATTGGTGAAGACGATGAAATGGATGCGTTCGTCGCGACCATTCGGGACCAGGGCCAACGCACCCCGATTCTGCTCAGGCCGCATCCGGAGAGCCGAGGCCGCTATCAAATTGCGTTTGGGCACCGCCGCTACCGCGCCCTCAAAAGGCTCGGGCGCCCGGTCAGGGCGATGGTGAAGCACCTCACCGACGAAGAACTCGTTGTTGCTCAGGGCCAGGAGAACCAAGACCGTCTCGATCTATCCTATATCGAGCGAGCATTATTTGCTGCGCGGCTTGAGTCTCGGCAGTTCCAGCGTGACGTGATCTGCCTTGCACTTAGCATCGACAAAACCGAAGTGTCGAGAATGATCAGCATCGCTACCGCTCTGCCCGGCGAGCTGGTCGAGGCGATTGGGCCCGCACAAAGGACCGGGCGTCGGAAATGGATGGTCCTAGCCAAGGCCGTCGAGGCAACTAGATGGCCGACCGAAAAGGAACGCATCCTCGAGGTTTGCAAATCAGGTGATGCAGCAGACAGCGATCAGAGATTTGATCTCGTGCTGAAAGCTCTATCGCGGAGCCAATCACTTTCGAATGCGGATGATCAGGGAGGAGGATGTCCGAGCTTCACGGTAGACAAGAAGCCCGGTGTAATCCGCATCCGCTTCGATGAAACGCGCCTCCCTAAAGACATGGTGGAAGACCTCATGTCGCGGGTGAGGGATGTATGCACCAGCTTCGGAGCAAAAACATGACCTAGTCAGGCAATAGAAAACCCGCCTTGCCGGGCGGGTTTCCCATTAAACTTCGCGGCGAGCGCGCAGCTATCGTCTTGCATATTTAAGATAGTTCGATCGTCCTCTTTTGCCAAGCAAAAATTGCCGTTTTTGTTTGGACAGGCGACGTGCATCTGCCGCGATCCTTGCCAGGAGAAGGATCACGATGGACACCGTTCAACGGGGGAAAGGCTATAGCTATGGCCACGCGCCAGGCCTCCGAAAACTCACCCCCAAGATGTTGGGAACGATTGAGGTCGCCGAGACTCATCGGTTCACCACGGCAATGCTCCCTGGGCAGGTATTGGCCGCTTTCAAGGCCGCCGCGCCGTACCTGGGGCTGCGGCCATGCGTTGTACATGCGATCGACTGGCTCTTTCGGTTCACGGATGCCGTCGATTGGCAGCCGTCCTCCCGGCCGATCGTGTGGCCTTCCGCGGCCATGCAGCAACAAGAAATGGGTCTTGGTGCGAGCCAGGTGAAGAACCTCAATCGCTATCTGGTCGAACTCGGCCTAGTTGTGATGAAGGACAGCCCCAACGGCAAGCGCTACGGCCGGCGGGACTCCAAGGGGTGCATCATCGAGGCTTATGGCTTCGATCTATCGCCGCTTGCCAGCCGCTTTGCCGAGTTCCAGGCAGTGGCCGAGGAGGGGCGAGAGGAGCGCGCCCGTCTGCAGGCCCTGAGGCGCCGTGCGACGATTGCCAGGAATGGTATCCGACAGCTTCTAGAGGCTGCCGTCGAACAAGGGATCTCGGGTGAGGAGTGGGAAACGCATCGAGTTGCGTCTGCGTCTGCGTCCCGTGGCATTGCTGGCAGGAATAGATCAGTCGAAATGGAGATGGCTGTTGTCACGCTTGAGCGTACCCAGTGCAACATGCGTCGTTACCTGGAACTGGCTTTAGATGCGAGGAAAGCAACGCAGAGAGAAGGATCTTCAGAATCTGTGAATTTTGGCCCCAAGGGGCAAAAAAAATGGCCCCACATTACAACTACAAACGAACTTCAGAATCTGAAAGATACAGTAAAGGCTAGTGGGAAAAGTAGTCCGTCGCGGGTTTTGTCCGGGGAATACCAATCGTCCAAGGGGCTCGCAAATCGTCTTGAACCGAGCCGGACAACGAACGAGCAACAGCGACCGGGCAAAGTTCGAACGGATACCGGTTCCCTCCTCAAAATCACACCAATGGAGCTGATCAAGCTTGCACCACGACTGAAGACATACCTGAAAAATCAGGCGCCGAGCTGGCCCGAGATTGTGGACGCCGCGGACTGGCTGCGCGATGAAATGGGTATCTCCAAATTCATCTGGGGCGACGCCTGTCTGGTCATGGGCCGGGAGCAAGCCGCCATCGCCGTAGCCGTCGTCTCGGCGAAGCCACCGGGCCATTTCCGTAGTACACCAGGGGGCTACTTTCACGGCATGATATCGAAGGCCAAAGCCGGCGAATTGCATCTTGCTCGGACCATCTGGGGCATGCGCGGGACTGGCGATCGTCAACCGAGATGAGGCCGCGACCTCTTGCCTCCTTTAATAGGCACAGGATCGCACGGTTTTTCAGTCAGCATCGCGCGCGGCTGCAAGAGTCTGATCGATCATGACCACGCGAGATATTTCGGGCGGCCTCGTACCTGCGGAAGGAGATCTGGCTTATCGCCCCAGCCATTCCCTGAGCTTTGACCACCGGCGTCGACCCGAGACATTCCGCACGGCAATGGCCACGGCGCGCCGGCTGCCAACCAGCACGACAAGGCGCCGACCGCGCGTGATGCCGGTGTAG
>JAJYVK010000339.1 GCA_021792075.1 Actinomycetes bacterium
GTCCATCTGAGCAGCCAAAAAGGTGTCATCGAACTCGGCACCCTTACAATCCGTAAATCTGTTTCGCTTGAGCCAGAGTGTCGCCGATCTTTAGACCCTTGGTCGTTTCGGAATTGAGGATTTGGCGATTCACCCCGAGGAGAGAGCCGGTTGAATACCCCACGAACAGACCTTTGTCGAAATCTGCGGTCAGGCCAAGGAACTTGATATAGGCATCAACTGTGCAATCTGTTGTCGGGGCTGGTTCTGCCATCGTTGAAGGACCGAGCACTTTCTCAAGATTTGAAATTGCGGTTGTTTCCGGCTGGCCGAAGAGGGCACTGCCAATGCCGTTACCACGCAAGATAACAGGACCTGATATTGCAGGAGATTGAACGATATCCGGTTTGGTTGGGATCGTCGCAGTGGTCGTTGAAGGCGTAATGACTGAGGTTGTCATCAGAGTTGTTTGCGTGGTTGAAGTTGTCGTAGAAGTCGTAGTTGATCTGGCTGAGGTCGCGGAGCCACATGCGGAGAGGGATACGGTTGCGACAAGGATGACAACTATGCCGTGAACTTTTCGCCCCATGACGTGCACGGCCCCCTATCACAGCGACTCTTTCGAATGCCTAGCCTAGCTATAACAGAAATTCCGAGTTGGTCATTGCACGACTGGGGAATGCGGGTTTCGTCGGGGGCTGACAGCTAAGCTGCTGGCATGACGGGCACCCGTGCGTTGTGTCGCTGGTCCTTTTGCTGAAAAGTTGTCAAAAACACTCGATTAAAAACCAAAAATAACTTATCTACAAACCCGAACTAACCCCTACTCAACTCTCCCCACTAACCCCGCTACAAATCTCCCACCCACACGTATATTAACTCTCCATGAACCACCCCCTAGAAACCCCAAAAAAGCGAATGGACACAGGCGCCGGCTGGCGCAGTCAAAGAGAGAGTTGGGATTGTAGAACGGTATCTGCTTTGAAGTTTTTCAACCCCCATTTCAACCATTCACAACCTTCCCTCACAAACTAGTAACCATCCCCATTCACAATGAATCAAAATGTCAACTCCCCTATCCCTTAACCTCTCGACTCTCACGCCCCTAAAATCACCCTCCTATTTAATGTCCTACTTAAGGGCGCATAAGGACAAATGTCCACAAATACACCCTTTCCCCTGATCATAGACCATTTTTTCGCGCCCTATTGCGCGATTAATGTGGGATTGAAAAAATAGTTGCAAGCAAGAAATTCCAGCAATGAAATTTCAAAAGGTCGAAGGGAGGGAACCGGTGGCAACGCTTCAGACGATGAGCGAGTTGCGAGGCTCGATCGCGATCAGGAAATATATCAAAGCTCGCATTGAAGAGGAGGCCTCGGCGATCGGTCTCACTGATCCCTCAATCGAGCTTTCTATCGCGAAGGAAGTGGAAATTGAAACTAACGACGAACTCCTAGATGTAGACGTTTCAAAAGGTGCTCCGTTGCGCATCTCCGAACTCGCCACCCTTCTCGACGGCGAGGGCCGCAATGGACGTTTCGTCGGAAAAGATTGGGGTCCGAAGGGGCCATCGTTCAGCGCGTCCAATGGTGATGAGATAGCGATTGCAATGACTGAACATGCATCATCCAAGGCCGACATTCACGCCACTTCTCAGGTATTTACGGTGAGCAAGTCTGTCTCACTCCTTGCCGCTATGGATAGGGACTTTAGGCGCCAACTGCGGAAAGTGCAAAGAGAAGCCATGGTCGAGGTGGTCGACTACTACGAGAGCGTTCTCACGATTCGCTTCAGGGACAAGGATCTCAAAGGTGTCAAAGACAACCGGGTTCGCCAGAAGATCAGGGGAATTCGGGGTATCGTTCACGATCACTCGGCTAGCGCTGCAGGCGATCCGCACTTCCACAACCACCTCGTGTTCTCGAACACCTGCCAAGGCGTCAGTGGCAGATGGGGACAGGTAGATGCTCAGCAGATCCGCAAGGAGTATGCTCGCAAAGCGCAGGCCATCTATGACCGTAGGGTTCGCATCGAACTCGTCAAGATGGGCTACAGATTCGACTTGCATGGCGAACTGGTCGGAGTTGATCGGGATCTTATCGACCGTGCAAGCACCGCGCATAACGCTGTCAAAGCGCTCCAGACTGCGGTCTCAGCGGCGACAGGAATCGAGATTTCTGACCACACCGCGTGGCACCACTGGAGACAGATCATCGCCGGCCATGACGACCAGACAGTACCCTCGGAGCTGCAAGAGCAAATCCGGGGGCGGAGCAAGGTGGTCATCCCATCCGAACTCACAGCGATCATTACGAGATTGAGAGATCACCTGGGGGGAGGCGTGACCGGCGAAGCGCTTGAGCATGCCCTAGATGCCATTCTCTCAGATCCCAGTACCCAGGACGCCCTGACAGCCTTCTTTGGTGCACGCTATGGAATCGATGGGAAATGGGTTGAAAGCGTGCGGCAAGCCTCTGCTAACGCACCCGTGATCGATCCAGTAGATGCTGTTATTGCTGACATCGAATCATTGCCCAATCCACCAAAGCTCTTCTCCGTTCAAGCTCTGGCGATCAAGCACAGCTACGGTTATGAAAATGAACTTCTTGACAAGGTATTGAATGATCCCAGAGTCACGGTTGCGGTCAATGCGTACGGGCGAATTCGCCATACATGTCTAATCAAGCAAGACGTCCGCGAGAAGCAAGTGCGAACCATCGCTGAGGCGCTAATTCGAGAGAAATCTGGCACCGTCGATGACCAGCTTGCCGACCTGAGCTCTCCGTTCTCAGTAATATTAGGCGTCGCTGGCGGTGGAAAGAGCACCGCTCTTTTGAGGGCACGAAAGTCCTGGAAAGGACAGACCGTATGGGCTTGTGCACGCAACCGGTTGACTGCGAGCGACACCGGCAAAGCCTGCGGAGCGGACAGCTATAGAACGCTTTCTACAGCGGCTCTCTGGGATCGGCTGAGCACGGGTCGAGGTCCTCAAAAGGGAGACGTGCTCGTCGTTGACGAGTTCGGGCTTTTGGGCCACAGAGATGTGATCATGCTCCTCAGCCTCGCAATGCAAGGCGTAATTGTCAAAGCCCTTGGCGACCAGAATCAAATTCAGCCTATTGATGGAAGCACGAGCGCACGCATCGTCATGGACATTGCGAGACGCAAAGGTGCTGCGGCTCTCGACGAATCCAAGAGGTGCGCTGCATGGATCAAGTTGCACGATGCGCTGCGAAACTCTGTGGTCAAGAGCGAAAGCTCGAGAGAAGATATTGACCAACTTATAGCGATGCTCGACATCCGCATCGCTCACACCTCGGGCGACATCGCGAACATTCTCAAAGAGGCACCCCGAGGCTCAGAGATAGCGGTGCAGTCAAATCGGCTTCGGGCTGAAGTAGCAGAAGAGCTTCCTCGGCCACCTATGCCCGAGGACCTGGAGTGGATGGCCTTGACTGACGGAGGGTGCGTTTGGACT
>JAJYVK010000340.1 GCA_021792075.1 Actinomycetes bacterium
CGCAGACCGATCCTCCACGACGTCGCCAAGTTCGGCGTCCCCGTCCTCACGAAGAGGCTCCGAGAGCGACAATGGCTCGGATCTGAATCTGAGCGCCTCGATAAGCTTGTCCTCGGGCATCTCGACTTCGTCGCCAAGCTCGTCCAATGTGGCAGGACGGCCCAACTTGAGTTCTAGGCGTGCCTGAGCCTTCTGAACCCTAGCAAGGGTATCACCGGCATGAACTGGCAATCGGATGGTTCTACCGGTATTTGCAATGCCCCTAGTGATGGCCTGGCGGATCCACCACGTCGCATAAGTGGAGAACTTGAACCCCTTTCGCCAGTCAAACTTCTCAACAGCGTGCATCAGGCCCAGATTTCCCTCTTGGATCAGGTCCAATAGCGGAAGCCCAGAAGCCTGATACTTCTTAGCGATAGAAACCACGAGCCTGAGGTTTGACTGCACAAATGTCATCTGTGCCGCCTCGCCCGCTCTTACCACCCGCTTCAGTTCCCGCCGCCGCGTTGGCGAAACCTCTTTGTTCTTGGAGTTCAGCTCCCTGAACGCTTTATAGCCGAGTTCTATGTCTTGAGCTAGACGAACTTCGTCGTCTTTGTTTAGCAATGGATACTGACCTATGTCAGTGAGATAGAGACGAACTAGATCTTCTTCGTCTCGTTCCAAACGTTCCTTGGCCATACAGTGCCTCTCATCGTCGGCTAGGAAGAGTTGCCTCTTTCCAACCTTTGTGCTCCCGCATCTAAGAAAGAAAGTCGCATGCGACGCTTGTGAGTCAGCTCACTTACCTGGAGCAACATCAGCTGCTCGATTTTATTTCCTCTTCATTACATAAAGCTATAAAGTCTTTCGAAAAATCCGGCTACTCCAACCACGACAAATCAAGAATTTCTTCAAAGAGCTGCAAATTGGCCAATCTTCCCTGGCGTCTGCCGTCCCAGCCAAGGCTTTTGGGGTCTATGGCCTCCCGGGCTTCGTTTACCGTCAACTGAGCACCTGCCAGTGCCCTTGAAAAGGACTTATCCGAAAGTGCGTCACAGCGGGAAAGGTAGTGCCTCAGTGCCTCATCCAAGAATTCACATAGGTAGCTTCTCACGAAGCTGACAGCCCCCAGGCCACCAAGCTCCCGAAAAAGGCCATCTGTGGAGAAGCTGTCGAGTCTTCCGCCGAAACTGAGGACATTGGACCTGTCCACCGCCGGGATCGTCGGAATGAAATCTGCAAGCTCTTGCGCAGAGCCGCCGAGAGAGCAAGAGACACGGGCACACTTTATGACCAAGTCGTCCGACTCGATCTCAGCAGTCGCAAAACCCAACAGCTCGAATCCCATCACAAATAAAGAGCTCAGCCCTCCAGCGACGAAGCCGGTCTCGATGATCCCAAGGCCGGGCTCGACCTTGTCATTCGACCAAAAGACCCGTTCCACCTGTTCAGAGGTCAGCTGCACTAATTCACCGTCTTCCATGGCTTGAATCCATTTGTTATCGGCACTCGCCTATCTTTTCCGAAAGCCCTTTGCGTGACTCTGACGCCTGGCGGACTCTGTCTCCTTTTGTACTCGTTGAGATCTATCAGCCTCGCAACCTTGATCACGGTGTCGGAATCGAAACCTGCATCGATAAGGTCTGTTGTGTCAAAATCAAGTTCTACCAAGGCTTCGACGATCGCATCAAGAATCTCATATGGAGGAAGGCTGTCGACATCCCGCTGGTTCGGCCTAAGCTCCGCAGAAGGCTCCTTCGCCAAAATCGTCTCAGGTATGACAGACCAGCCCGCAACTTTGTTTCGGTAGTTGGCTAGCCGATACACCATCGTCTTGGTGAGATCCTTTATTACCCCGAAGCCCCCTGCTGTATCACCATAAAGAGTCGAATAACCGGTCGCTATCTCTGACTTGTTTCCGGTTGTGAGCACTAGCCAACCCCTTTGATTCGACAACGCCATAAGAAAGACCCCACGCAGTCTCGATTGGAGATTCTCATCGGTAACGCCCTCGAAACGCCGAGCTAGAACCAACTCCGAAGTATCAAGAAAGGCCTGATGCACCCTCTCTATCGGCAAGATGATGAATTCGCAACCAAGGTTCTCGGCGACCAGTTTGGCATCCGTCAAAGAGCCCTCTGAGGAGTAGACGGAGGGCATGCCGATGCAGTGGAGCATCTCAGGTCCCAACGCGTCGCTTGCGACCGCAGCTACCAAAGCTGAGTCGATCCCACCGGACAGGCCGAGCATGACAGCACCGAATCCATTCTTTTTCACGTAGTCTCTAGTTCCCAATTGAAGCGCCTGGTAGGTTTCGTTTACCATGGAGTCTGGTATCGATGACGCTAGCGGTACAAAGGGCTGCTTCGACCAGGTGCGCGGCTTGAACTCTTGAGCGAATCCTCTCAAATCCGGCTCCAGGGGAAGTGCGCCGAATGGGATGAAGCCACCGGTCCTTACCAACCCCTCTCTAACGCTCTCGCCATTTCCCGCCGAAAGCTCCACGAACTCAAACCTCGCAACGCTCGTTGGATTCTCCAACCTTGCCGCCATCGTCGAGACGTCCACCTTCTCAACCGGAGGCCTTTCCTCGGGGACTTCGATGTTGATGTAAAGAATCTCCTCGATGAACGATTCGGCCAAGGCTTCGAGCTCCCCTTTGGACGAATAGACCATAGAAGCACCGTCAAAAACAAGTTCGTCCTGACCGCCCACCTGGTTGACGTATACAATCGACACCCCATTTGTAGCTGAACGATCAGTGAGCATGACGGCCCGGTCCTGACGCTTTCCGATCGAATAGGGCGAGGCGTTTATGTTGATTACCACTTCGGCTCCGTAAGCTGCCAGCTTCGCAATCGGACCATCAGCGAACCAGGCATCCTCACATATGGAGACAGCAAAGCGAACATCATCCTTCTCAAAAATTATCGAAGGTCCTGTTCCCGCCGTGAAGTATCGCTTTTCGTCGAAGACAAGGTAGTTCGGCAGGATCTCCTTTCGAACGTATCTTATGACCTTCCCATCGTCGATCACTGCGGCAGAGTTGAACAAAGCCCCCTTGTCCGCCTCGGGGACACCGGTTATGACCGTAATCCCATGTATCTGAGAGGCCATGCGCTCAAGTTCTGACGCGCACTTGCGTACATAGCTCGGCTTTGCCAGCAGATCTTCAGGCGGGTAACCCGAAACCGAAAGTTCCGGAAAGACGGCAAGTGCCGCCCCATTTCCTTTCACTGTCTCCACAAGCGCGAGCATCTTGTTGACATTGCCCTCGATGTCCCCCACCAACAGATTGATCTGACAGGCAGCGATCGCAATCGAAGGCATCAACCCACTGCCTTCAAATCAGTTGAACGATGAAACGACGCGTATGTAAAACCGCTGAACTCGCTTCGAACGCAAACGCATAGATCAGGGTTTTCGAACCCGGCAATCGAAGCACCTTCAACATCGGTTGCGTTGTCGAAGCCCG
>JAJYVK010000341.1 GCA_021792075.1 Actinomycetes bacterium
AGAACCAACCATCGGGCCAGCGCAGCCAGTCCAAATAGTCCAGACACGAGTCGTCATCAGGAAACCACGCGAGCAACGCCGCGTACGAAGCTGGGTAGTCCTTTCCGGCGATGGGAGGCACCTTGGCAGTCTACCTGAGTTAGATGGATAGCCCTTTTTTATTTTGCGATCCGATGGGGAAGAAGGGGTAAAAAGTGGTGATCGGGGTCCGATTTGAAGGTCTTCTCTGAGCCGGTTGCGAACCCAATTGGCAGGTTGGGCTAAAACTACTGCTTGCATCTGTGTTCACCATTGATTTTCAGGATTTGCTACGTAGCTTTAGGTCAATCTGGTTCGTGAAATAATGCCCAGTAGTGGGCGGCAGTTTTGAGCGGTAAGTCAGTATGAAACACGCCGTACAATCCCTCTTTCATATGAAGTCGCATGACTTCCGAGGTTGCTGCCAAAAGTGCAGATTGTTTAGGATTTCCCGTGTACGAAAGGCAGATGGGCTCTCTGGTATCTAACTTCTTTGCGCCAACCTGTACTGCTCGTCGATATCCAAACTCATCTGACGGGAGAACGAAACTGTCACACCAACTGCTACAAAGTCCTGCTAGGACAGAGGCCGCATTGCACCAACCGTGAAATTTGTCTAGGCAGTTGGGATTGACCGAAATGTTTCTCTATCCCGTGGGTCGCTCGTAATCCTATGCACAATGATTCTTATCCGCTATTTTCCGATCTCGGTGTGGCTCAGGCAGCGGGGAAGTAATCTCAATCCCAGTGTGTCAACCGTCTATGAACCTGCGGATGAGCTCGACGCCTTTAAATGCTGAGTGATGACGTGGCCATCTGGAGCAATCAAGTACCAATATGCTCCAAAGGAATACAAGCCTTGACCGGATGTGCTTGCAGGGGCCGTATCTCCGGCAAAGCTATACAACGGATGGCCGTCATAGGTGAGTTGCTTGGCACCGTTAGACCGTGAAATTGTACCGACTAAATGTTTCCGTACATTCTTAGAGACAAGATGTGATGCTCCAATCACGGGAGGCCAAACTGCTGAACACGAGGCGTCGCAATTCGAAATCGATGGCGTGTCAAGCTGAAAAATGTAATAAACATATCCCGACGCCGAGCCTAAGACATCTCCGTATTGTGTCCTAACGGTAGACAGGCTCGCGATGGCGTGGTCATTTGGCACTGTGGATGGCGGGGCATAAGCTGGAGTTGATGCATCAATCGAATACGACACTCCCGATCCACACGCAACCAGTAGCATGGGCAGGGTCACAAGGAGCCAAAACTTTCTCTTGTTTTTCATATATTGATCCTCTCGTTGCACAGAGGGTCGCGAATTAATGGTTGATGGCAAGGCTCGGCCAAGCGACCCCTAATTGATGCAATGACGTCTTCAATTCAACCAATCTTAGTAGCGTTCCAATGGTCGCAACTTGGCACCTTTAACCTTGCTGATAGGTGTGAATAGACCGAATCGCCGTATGAACGCGGCCTCAAAAATAGGTTTTTGATGGTAGATTCTTCCGAGGCAGTCCCTCGCCGAACAGACCAAACGTTCTCCAGTCCTTCCTTGTTTTACAGGCATTCTTGACCCGTTGCCAAAACCACTCCATGCCACAGCGCTGACGCCTGGAAACAGAGGTGAGCCTTTGAAAGGCTTCTGATGCCTTACTTTTGACTCGGATAGCCTTGGAAATTGTTTCCGTCATAAATAAATTTGGGTGCGGCTCCGCTGGAGTGACATTATGCAGCGATGGAGATGATGCAACCGGTGTAACGGATGTCGTGCACACGATGTCGTTCGCTGTCGAGGTGGTGGAACTTCCGGTACTCGTCGAAGTTGCTGTTGCTGCGTAGTGCTCGTAGCTTAAGTACTGCTTCGGCTCCATTGAGTCTCCAGCGCGCTCCTGTTGTATCGAGTCAGTCTTTCACAATATGTCGGCAGGCTCCTTCGATTACTCCGGTAGCGATAGGCCAGCCTCCTCTAAGCGCAGTGGGGTAGGGCAAGAAGGCGGTTTACCCCACAATTAAGCCTCCATGATATCCACCTCTAATCTCTGATCATGAAAAAGAACTTCGCTCCGATCACAACTCTTCCGATTCATTTTGCATGCATGTTCATTCAGATACGTGCTTTTGCACCCTTGTCGTTTCACTCAATACAGTCAAAAACGACGATCAGACGAAAATTTCGCCATTCAAGCGTTCAGATTGGCGAATATTTATTTCCGCTTTCGCGCCCAGAGGCGTTGGTACGACATCTTGACTTCAGATCTTGCGACAGGGATTAATGTATGAGGAGGGAGAGGAGAAAAGGCCCGAGTGGGAGGGTGAAATAGTGGTAAATGGCGGGCGGAGTGGTAAAGGAGGAAAGTAGTAAAAAAATGAAATGGGCACGTAGATGAGCAGAATAGTCGCGAATTCTTGAGACGTAAGGTCCCCCTGCTCTAAATGTCGCGGGCCGAGCTAGTAACTTCGTGTCCGAACGCAAGTGAGGAAGGACCTTGTTCTGAAGCATGCCCGCTAGCAAAATTAGAAAACGTGTCCTAAGACTGGGAATTGTCGTCGTCCTATTTGCTGTATTGGTGTCCGGTGGAGCATACACCTACGCCAAGTACCGCTATAGCCAGATACCCAAACTGAAACATACGGGCGTAGCGGTAGCCGAGTCGGGCAAACCCTTTGACGTGCTCGTTGCAGGGACTGATTCTAGAGCTGGGCTTACGGCAGCTCAGCAGAAGAAGTACGGAACCACGATTGTCGCGGGCGGGTCACGAAGTGATGCCACGATGATCGTGCGGGTTTCGCCCCAGAGTGGGAAGGTGGCCCTTCTTTCTATACCATACGACACCTTTGTACACATTGCCGGTACTTCGGGTTCAAACAAGATCAGCGACGCTCTTAACTACGGTCCCAGCGCTCTAATAAAGACCATTCAGGAGAACTTTCACGTACCGATCAACGCCTTTGTGGGCGTCAATTTCAACGGACTCGAGGAGCTGGTCCAAGCGCTCGGAGGGATAAATGTCTTTTTTCCGTACCCGTCAAAGGATCCAAAGTCGGGACTCAGCGAGAATTCAGGCTGCCAGCTGCTAAATGGGAGCCAGGCATTGGCCCTGGCGCGCAGCCGATACTTTTACTACTACAAGAATGGAAAGTGGCAGTACGATCCCACTAGCGGATTTGGCAGGATTCACAGGCAGCATACCGTTATAAGAGCGATGATAGTCAAGGCCAAGTCGGACGTTCTGGGCAACCCTCTCGCGTTGAACTCATTCATCGGAACTGCCGTTCATGACGTGACCATCAACAACGGTCTAAGCCTTTCGAGCCTTATTCATCTGGCTCTAACCTTTCGATCTTTCTCGATTCATAATCTCAATGCCGTTACCCTGCCAACGCAGATCGTAAACAACTATGGTCCCTATGGTGATGTCCTTTTCCCG
>JAJYVK010000342.1 GCA_021792075.1 Actinomycetes bacterium
GAAACGGTCCCGAACGATTTGTGAAAGCGTCATGCAATCCTCCGGTACATATCTTCGCGATGAAATTGTAGCAGGAGATATTGGATAGTTATCGATGTTAATCAATACTAGTCACTAGATAGTCAGGAATGGGTCCGTATCTGGCCATAAAACGTCATGTGTTAGTCATAATGTAGCTACTAATAGTCAGATGTGGGTCTCCGCTACGTCATGATAGCCTCAGGAAGTAGTCACCAATAGTCATACAACCGTCAACCGGATGTAACACATGAGTCAAATAGCGTCAATACGTCGTCATGCACAGGTCACAGGGTTATCAGAAGAAGCCGCTAGATGGTCAGAAATCAGTCAGGGAGCAATCTGGATTCAGGCAGTGCCATTTGCGATTTGGGGAATGGCATGGTCATAACCTGGCTTTTTGGTCTCAGGAGCCCGGCCAGGGCTTGTGTGGCATGGTTGGGGCAGGAGGTCGCGCGAACCTTGATTCCATGCATATATTGGTGATGGACCGGGGCTAACATATGCACGATACCCAGGACTCCGACGCCCCGGTCTACCTGCGCATGTTCGACTGGGACCATTTGAATGGCGATGCCGGTTCCTCCGCTTTCTGACACATACGACCTCAAATTAAGATTGAGGGTCTGGAACTGCCACATCTAACTGCGAGTTTGCGATTCTGCATTCCGTCACAGAGCAGCAGCGGTGGCGGACATCACGTATCGAAAATATTCCTGACTGCAAGGTATTGTCGGGTGAATTGACATTCCACCAGAGCCGGATCGAGGTTCTCTCCTGTACTGGCACTGAGGCGCTCGGCAATACCTGACAAGGAGGTTCCCGCCTGGCGCCACCTGGATATATCCCAGAGATGCGCGAAGATGAGCCAGCGTATTGCTGGATCCTGCGATGGCGATATTTGGTCGGCGTATTCCTGATCTTGTGCCGCATATGACATGCTCAAAGCGTACCGGGGGACCCGGCGTATGGCATGTCGCGGTCGGAGTCGATGCAGATGTTCCGTGGGAACGTGGATTTCGGACGTATGCGGTTCCAGGATGCCCTAGAAGGCGGCTGGGGTGCGGGGGATGGGGTTTGGTTCCACATGGAGAGGTATGCGGGGTTTAGATTGCACCTGAGGGGTTATGAAGGGATGGCGGGGCGTTCCGAGGCTGCGCGGAGAATGTCGGATCGAGTGCAGATGTTGGTGATTTGCGAATGTAATCCAGTTCCTCCTACAGCTTTAGCAATCTCATGAAACCCATTTATTCTGGGAGCCTTGAGCACATCTCTTTTTTTGCATCTACTGGGCCTGCTGATGATAACTCCGACTGGCCTGATGGTGTCCTCCTGGAGAGCTAGAACCTTGCGCGGAGGGTAGATGAGTCGCCGTTGCTGATGGTGAGGCTCGGGGTGGAATCGCTGTGATTTCGAGGTGGAGCGGGAGGCTCGATTTCGGGGGTTTTTGGGCATAGTCAGTTCCTCCTACAGCTTTAGCAGTTCTATGAAACTCGACCTCCGCAAATCCATCTTTGAGGACGGCGCATATGTATAGGGCATGATCGAAATAAACCGAATCGCAGCAATTGCCGTGAGAGATTATTACGGCAGAATGGCAGAACTCTCAAAAGACCGGTCTTACTGGTACGGCCTCGGCTCACTCTCCCTCGGCTACAAGCGCAATGACCCAGTGAACCCAGACGACCTCTATGCGCTCTGCGCCCTCGGCAAGAAAGCCGCCAAAGGTATCGAGAGCGGACAGGGCTTAAGCTTTACCATCGGCGAAATCGAGGATCACCAAGCCGGACTGGAGCGTCCACGACAAAACGGCTACGACCTCACTTTTCGGGCTGATAAGTCAGCCAGTCTCGCGTATCTTGGCCATCCTGAACAGACTGCGCGCGAGGCGGTGGGTTTAAGCCACTATCTCGCGTTAAATACTACGTTGAGATTTTTCGAGCAAGTGGCGGGTTGGGGCAGGGTCACTAAAGATGGGGAAGTATCTCTAGTGAAAGCGGAAATGGTCGAGGCGGTCTTCACCCACTTCACAAACCGCAACCTCGAGCCGCTTCTGCACTCTCACGTTATCATCCCGAATGTGGTGCGCTGCGAAGACGGACAATGGAGAGCTCTCCACGCCGACGAACTTTATCGGTGGTATATGGCGGGCGGGGCGATCTACCGCGCCACCTTCAGGGAGCACATGAGAAGGTTGACCAACGCCGAGTTCGACATCCGGGACGGATGGAAATCATTGATCGTCGGGCTCGCCGACTGGAAGGGTCCTGATGGCGCGAATCTGCTCGAAGCCTTTTCGCGGCGAACGCAGGAAGTCAACGAAGCACGCGAGCGTTTCGAGGCCGAAAGCCCTACCGGAACGATCCCGCCCAAGCTGAGAAAAAAGCTTGGCGTCATGACCCGAAAAGCCAAGGACTTCGGCGATGGCGACGCCAGAATCGACGAGATCGCCGAGGAACTGCGGGAGACGCTCAAGAACGTGTGGAAACTCGGGGACAAAGAGTGGAAGGAGATCTTTGAAGCCTACCCCGAGCCACATCCAGACGAATTCATATCCAGGCTATGGCTGGCGATCCCGAAACACCTCGAAGCCTATGGGCCTATACCCGCGATCGCCTCGGTCGAGAGCCTTGTCAGCTACATGTCCAAAGTCCTTTTCGACGAGGGCGGCAGCTACCGCAAAGAGGGAGCGTTGTCCGGCAAGGCGTACGTCTCGGTCCAGGACATCCACCGTGTCGCCTACGACCTCTTCGGAGGTTTTGTAGCGAGTGACACGCTCAATGAGGCTATTAACGGGCTTCTCTCGGGCAAGGGCTCCGAGGAGAAGCTTACACTGGTGCCCCTCGCGCCCGCAGTGCGCGTCAAAGGCAAAAAGGCCCCACTGTCCAAACTCCCTATCCGCTACTACGCCACGCGAGCGGTGTTGAACTCCGAAGCGGCGGTGTTGGAGATGGCGGCCAGGAAGACCGCTGCGGCCCATTTAGACGAAGAGACGGTGAACCGGTACCTCGCAGCCGAGGCTGAAGAGCAGAAGAAAAAGGGAGGGTTCGTGCTTTCCCTGGAGCAGCAGGACGCCCTGCGGCATCTGTTCTCGTCGCGGACTTCGGCGACGCTGCTCATGGGCGCGCAAGGGGCGGGCAAGACCACGATGTTCAGCCACTTCGCGAGGCTCGCTCGAGCCAACGACATCGCAGTGTGGGGCATCGCGCCAACAGGGACAGCCGCGCAGAAGCTTGGCGACACGCTCCGCAGTGTGGACTCCAATGCGCAATCCTTGACCATCGAGTCCTTCGTGGGCCAAGTGCTTTCCGGCTCTGTCTCGCTCCCCGATAACCTTTGCGTGATCCTGGACGAGTCGTCCCAGGCGGACACCCTGGAGTTGGCGGAAGCGCTCGACGTGATCACCAAGGCGGGAGCG
>JAJYVK010000343.1 GCA_021792075.1 Actinomycetes bacterium
CAAGGACATAATAGATGGTGATTAGTCACTATGTAGATATTTATGATTGGAGGATCAGAAATTATTATGAAAGTGAAGCGTGTATCAGAGGCGTTCCCGAGAGGGTGGATGAACCAGAAGAGGGCCGTGAGGCGGGCAGCTGTCGTACTTCTCGCGTCGTCAGCCTTGCTCGCTATGGCCCCATCTAGTGCCAGCGCGGCCACAAATGGAGCATCGAATGTTACAGTCTCGTGGTTCTACTGGACCGGCTCTCCGGGCGAGTCTGCGTTGTGGCAGACGGACGCGAACGCTGTAACTGCAAAGTACCCGAACATCCATCTGGCCCAGGTATCGACGAGCTACAGCAATTTCTGGCCCAAGCTGGCAACCGAGGAGCAGAGCCACTCTCTCCAGTGCATCGTATGGGTCCACTGGGCACAGGTGGGCCAGTTCCACCAGATCTATCTTCCGCTGAATAGCTTGATCGCCAAGAACCATTTCGATATAGGCGGTTATGAAAGGCAGATGGTCAAGGCGTTGAGCTGGAATGGTAAGGACTTGGGGGTCCCGTTTGACCATGGCCCGATCATGACTGTCTACAACGCTAAGGTGTTCAAGCAGCTGGGATTGCAAGAGCCAAAGCCGGGTTGGACGTGGGGGGACTTCCTTCATGACGCGGCCGTATTGAAGGCACACGGTTACTACTCGTTCTTGCCGACACATCCGCTCACTGTCGCGTATGATCTGAGCGGTGTGCCGTACGGTTACGAACAGAAGGGGAAGTTTAATCTCACTGGGAACAAGGCCTTCGGGAAGGCAATTGCGGAGCAGCTCGCCTGGGTAGCGAAAGATGGATATGGCCCAACTCCTACGACCAATCCGAACTTCGTTTCGGGCGAGGAGGGGACTGGCAAGGTGGCAATGTGGTTCGATGGCCCGTGGAACCTGATCGACTACAAAGCGTCCGTGCCGTTCCCGACGAGTTGGGCACCTCTGCCAGCAGGTCCGAAAGGATCCGTGAGCTACGATACCGGCTCGGGGTTCGGCATCTCCAAGGACTGCTCTAACCCACAGGCAGCATTCCAGGCGATCAGCGTTCTCGACGGCCCCGCGGCAGAGCATCGCTACGGTCAGGAGGGCCGCGGCTTCCCTGCCCTCCTTAGTCAGCAAGCGTCGTGGGGTCTGGCTGCTGGCAAGGCGAACTACCGAAACCTCCTGTATCAGGAAAATCGGACGGTGTTTGAGACCGAGACGAGCAATTGGACAAGCTTCTCCGATGCGCTTAGCCGTTTCAACCCACTTGGATACGGAGGGAAGATGGGTGCGGTGACGTTCTTGAAGGCTGTCTAGCATGCATCTGGCTCCGGCATAGCACTGCCGATCGGCAGCTAGGTGTTAGGGAGCGTCAGCCCGGGCGTACCGAGAGGCGCGTGCGTGCTGACGCCCCTTCCCATTCGGCCGGTCGTGCCGAGGATGGCGCTCGGCTTTGTGACAGGCATCTAAGATAGTTTGGGAGAGGCTGATGAGATCAGTCAATACCGACGCAGTACGCGAGATCGAGCCCCGGGTGATGCGCGAGGGGGGGGAAGCCCGTGGTGATACGGGTGCTCGCGGCGGCCGGTTCCGAAGCGAGCGTCGAAAAGAGGCGATCTTCGGTTATAGTTTCGTTGCGCCGAATTTTATTGGCTTCGCGTTGTTCGTCGGGTTCCCGGTTGTAGCATCGGCGATACTGTCGCTCTTCAATTGGCCACTTACGGGCCAGAGGCGCGGGTTCGTCGGCCTTCATAACTATGTGGCGGCATTTAATAGTCCCGTCTTCTTGGCGGCTCTCCACAACACCGCCTACTACGCTGTTGTCTACGTGCCGTTCAGCATGGCCATCGCGCTGTTTTGCGCTAGCATGCTGTCTTCGCGGGGCAGGCTCATTATTGGGAAGCGGGTGTACCGGATAATTTTTCTCCTGCCGGCGATCACGCCCGTCGTCACTAATGCGGTGATTTTCTCTCTAATTTTTCAGCAAAATGGGCTAGCCAATAGGCTTCTGGAGGTCGTCGGGATTCGGGGGCCGAATTGGTTTGCTAGTGAGACGTTTGCCATGCCCGCGATTCTGGTGATGTCGATTTGGCAAGGCTTCGGTTACAATATGGTCCTTTTTGCGGCTGCACTAGAGGGCATACCGCAGTATCTCTACGATGCCGCCGCAGTCGATGGTGCCAACGCTGTTCGCCAGTTCAGGCACGTCACTCTACCTCTCCTCTCGCCTGCTACGTTCTTCGTGCTCGTTACTACTACCATCAGTGCCTTCCAGGTCTTTGGCCAGATCTACGTGCTCACGCTTGGTGGCCCGGGGAACTCGACGACGACAATAGTATACTCGATCTACGAGGAAGCGTTTCAGTTATTTCACCTTGGCTATGCGTCTGCGTTTGCGTGGGTGCTGTTCGTGATTATTTTGGTGCTGACCGTGGTTAACTTCTTCGGACAGAAACGGTGGGTGCATTATGAACACTAGTGGAGTGACAGTGCGCCGGGGGTCAGGCCATCTGTCTCTGAAGCGGCTTGTGCTAACAGTGGTTGCCAATGTGGGGTTTCTGTTGGGTGCGGTAATAGCAATCGGTCCGTTGCTGTGGATGATCGCGACGTCGCTCAAGCCGGAGTTCGACGCGCTCAACAATGAGTTCTTCGTCGGGTATCGGTGGCAGTGGTCGAACTACTCAAACGCTTTGGATTTTTTTCCTTTCGTTCAGTACTTCCTAAATGACCTGTTTGTCTCGCTGGCTGGCACTGCCATGGTGCTGGTGACGTCCTCGATGGCGGGCTTCGCGTTCGCCCGTGTCCGGTTCGCGGGCAGAGAACGGTTGTTCTGGTTGTACATTGCGTCGCTGTTAATTCCGGGTGAAGTGATAATCATTCCTCTTTACTTGCTTGTGCACAGCTTGGGGCTTTACAATAGTTACTTGGGGCTGATCCTGCCGTTCGGGTTCAGTGCTTACGGTGTGTTTTTAATGAGGCAGTTTTTTCGTACATTGCCTCAAGAGTTGGTGGAAGCCGGCAGGATCGACGGCGCGTCGTTTGTTCGGATTTTCTATCGGCTTATGTTGCCGCTGGTCAAGCCCGCGGCGGCGGTCCTTGGTGTATTGACGTTTATTTACTACTGGGACAACTTTTTGTGGGTATTGGTGGCTACGCAGGGCAATTCCGTTGCCACTATCCCACTTGGCCTGTCATTGTTTCAGACTGAGTATGGGGCGTACTGGAGTTACCTGATGGCGGCAGCCACACTGACCGCGCTGCCTGCGGGGGTCGCAGTCGTGTTTGTTCAACGCTACATTGCTCGTGGAGTAGTGTTCGGAGGGCTAGGTGGTCGGTGACGTGGTCGCCGAAAAGAAGACAAGGAGAGAGGAATTGCAGAATCTCCGAGTGTGCGTGATCGGTGCTGGGCAGATGGCCAACCGTG
>JAJYVK010000344.1 GCA_021792075.1 Actinomycetes bacterium
CTCAGCAGTTTCTTGAGCACTGCGTCTTTTTGTGCCTTGGTATAGGCGTTCATGTTTCCTCAACGTTCTCGCCCTGACTTGTTGGTCATCGTAGGGGTCCGTACGTCAACTATCTTGGCACATAGGGTGACGAACGACTAGCAATGATCCTTGACGCACAGGTGAGTGCTCGCACGAATCGAAGAATAGATCGACGCATCAAAGAAGCTGGGTTTAAAATTCGTGCACATCCACAAGAGATTGACTACCACCATGAACGTGGTCTCACTGGCTCAGCACTTGCAGATGTGCTGTCGTTGGGGTTTCTCCGTCATCATCAGGGCGTCATCATCTCTGGGCCGACCGGAGTTGGAAAGACGTTTCTGTGTTGTGCGATTGGAATGGCAGCGATCTCTAAAGAGTACGCTGTGCGCTACGTCCGACTCTCTGCGCTCTTTGAAGAGATTGCCGTTGCTAGAGGAGCCGGGGCTTACATGAGCTACGCAGCGAAGCTGCGATCAAAGGATCTCTTGATTATTGATGACTTTGCGTTAGCTCCGATTCCCTCTCGAGGATCACGAGAACTCCTCGATCTCTTAGACGACCGCATTGGCACATCGTCAACGATGATTGCCTCGCAGGTCCCAGTCGGATCTCTCCACCAGAGTTTTGAAGATGCGACCGTTGCTGACGCGGTCCTTGACCGGATCGTCCACAGCTCACGACGAATTGAGATGAAAGGAGAGTCCATGAGAAAGCTCCTTGCTCCGCCGAAGGAGGAAGAGTAGAGCACGAAACACAACAAAGCGACAACACGCTCAGTGGTCATTGGGTGATCATGAAGCTCGAAAGTCTGCAGACGACATCGAGTAGAGCTACGATGAAAGAGACAACAACGAGCCATCTCCGAGGGAAGTCCTAGAACTCAAACAGGAATGGTCCTAAGAATTCAGCGCTGGTCCAAAGACTCAAGCGGACTGGTCCAAGGGTTCAGCATACGCATGTACCGCTTAAGGCTTTCGCGAACTGCATCTGCGTCCACGTGGTCCCTATCACCACACACAATAACGTGGGTTAGATTCTCCCGTTGGTATCTGCCTTATATCTCTGCACCATTGCTACGTAAACGACATGTTGGGTAAACTTTCCGTCCTGTTACCTGCCCGGTTTGCGAATTCTTCCTTCATAAATTGATCTGAAAACCAGGGCAGGGCACACCGGCCGCGCCCGAATATCCCGACTCTGTTATACCGTCGGCATATGCACACACCCATGCACGCCGAGGTTCGGGGTTGATCGCAGCCCAGAAACTACTCGTTCTAGGTACCTCTGCCTCGCTCATTCGGTCCCATGATCGGTAGAAAGATTTCGACCCCTTGGCAACACCATCGGAGATTTCGCTCCGTCGAGGCACTCACTGACCAAGCCGAGCAGCTTCGGCCCGTGCTCTGGTCATCCTCTTGTGCACCATGTCAACTAGTGCTTGCGGCACGTCGGGGACATCTCTAGCAGCCTGATCCAAAGCACTAGGGAGTCTCTCTAGGAGTTGGTTCAACACCGACTGTGCAGTTCTATATCTCATTCCCCAACGCTCAGCCTCGGACAGGAGGTCCCCGACAGTGACTTCGTTAATGTTGTGCTTTGCATCGACGAAAAGGCCAAGCGTAGAACTCATCGGACGTGCATGGGCTGCTGAATAGTACTCAGTGCTCATGATGTCATAGACCGGGGCCAAACCTACCGTCCCATTTTCCTGGTGAAGAAATGAGACGTTCTTGCCATGAGCGTCGGCGTTGCCGACAATCACATGAATAGCAATTTGACGCAACAGCTCCTCTTTTGACTGGGCGTCCCCCCACTGCTCAAGCAACCTTGCAATCCCGACCAGAGTCGGCCCGCCAAACTCTTCGTATTTGTGCTCAGGGACAATCGCGAGCACTGACAGGGCCTGACAAGCATCTTCTTGGTGCATCCGCCGGATACCACTCGCTTCCCGTCTTCGGTCGTAACGTTCGGACACGAGTACTTCGGTCCCACCAAAAGATGAGATGGTCGTGCGAGCCGCCTTTAGTCCCGATCTTGCCGCCAGGTTCATACAGAACGCTTCGTTCACCACCGTGTTCGGTAAATCACGATGTTCTGGTTTGAGAATATGGGTGGAGACAATGCCATCAGCGGGTAACACCCAGCGTCCATCTTCAAGCCTGGCTAGCAGCAGCTTGGATTGGACTCCGGCGAGCGAGACCCGTATGCGTCCATCCACCCCGAGCGGATGCACTGGTAACGCACGCAATCGTCGCTCGATCTCCGCATCATCGACAACATCCTTCGCTGATGCTCTAGCCATCAGTGGTGGTCCATCCCCTTTTGGCTGTATCACGAGTGCACCTGCGCAATCCTTTCCCAGCGCCCCAAGGAGGCCCATGTCATCAGACTCATCGAGACCGAAATCATAGGCCAGCATCCTTCTGGCTTCCCCTTCGGGTAGCAGTCCATGGAAGAACGCCCGCACCTTGGTGTCTGGATATCGTCTAGCGCTCACCGGCATTGCCACCGATACGAGAGGAGCACCGATAGGATGGGCCTCACCGGTGTAGATCATCGTCAGTTGCCTACGATTCTCGCTGAGCATGGCAACATGGGTTCCATCTAGCCATACCTCAAGCTCCATCCTTAGGAGCCCCTTCCTGTGGTCGAACGACGATCTCCAAATCAAGTGCACGACAGGCCAGGATGAGATAACGCAAGGCATCAGTGGTTGAACCACGCTCAAGTTCTGAAAGATAACTTCTATGCAATCCTGAAGTCTTTGCCAGTTCAGCCTGAGTCACTCCACGACGAAGGCGAAATTCACGCAGCGCCATCCCGAAGGACTGGGGGCCTCTAATCACGTACTCCTTGTCTACATTTCCAGACATACAACTAGTCTAGCCCACTTGTCTGCATTTGCGGGCATGGAGTAGCGAACGCTACGTGATCCACCTGAAATGCGAATGGGTCGAGCAGAGCGGAGATGAGCGCTCATAATCCGAACGAAGCACGTGTGGAGAGCCAAATCATTGCAAAGGTCGCGGGGTTGCAAGAAACCGACGATTCACAAACGAAGAGGACCGGGCTCAAGGCGCCGTCCAGTCCATAGGGTTACAACATGCCCTGACCTGGTGGGCCCGGTGGCATTCGAACCCACGACAAAGGGATTATGAGGTGTTCACAAAGTGTCCGAGCTGGTAGTCAAAATGTCCGAATACGTCTCATTTCTGCAGCTCATTCAACTCTTTTGACAAGGGTAATGAGACAGCCTCGGACTGGGCGGGACGTGCTCGGACACGATTGTTGGGTGAAAAGTTGGGTGGATAGAAACTCAACGTGAATCTGGCCCGACGATGCGCATAATCCTTGGGAGGGCGCCGAAGATCTGGTTACATGAGCCCCGAAGGTCGGGGCTTTCCTGGC
>JAJYVK010000345.1 GCA_021792075.1 Actinomycetes bacterium
CTCGAAGGGATCGGCCCGGCGCACAATTAAGATAGTCGCCGGCATCTCTTCCGACAAGGCAAAGCAGATCAACAAGTTCATCAAAGATCTTGGCCTCAAAGGCGTGAGCGGTTCGATTCAGGGCGATTCGCTCCGAGTTTCGGGCAAGAAGAGGGACGACCTTCAACAGGTGATCGCCAAGCTCAAGGACGAGGACTTTGGAATCCCTTTGCAGTTCAACAACTTCAGAGATTAAGGTGGTCGTAGTAGCCTGAGTGAATGTAGACACAGGGAACGCCGTTCGCCTTGAACATGTTCACATTTCTGCGATCATCCTCGAAAGCGAGTACCGGTTCGATTCCACGATCACGAATCTCCTTCAGGCTGTTAGCTTTGAACTCCTTGGCGGCAGAGTAGTCGCCGTAGTTCCGCATGATCAAGAGATCCCATCGCAAAGGGTAGTCCCTGAGCCATTTAACGGTCTGCGATTGAACCGAAGCGGGCCTGCCGGTCAGCAGCACCACAAGCAGCCCCTTGTCGAGAAGGCCCAATAATGTGACCACATCGTCAATGTAAGGGTCCTCTCCGCACTGGGCAAAAAAGCCATCCCAGTCCTTGTCATTTTCTGTGGCGATAAGGTGCTGCCTCCACGCCGCATCCGACAGAACGCCGTCAAGATCACACAGAATTGCCGGTCCCGTCAATTCCGGAGGGTACAGCTCCTGCTCGGGTGGAAGGATCCAGTGACTAGGAAAGAGATTGTTTACAGCCATGTGCTCCATATTACCGGTGATCCAGCCGTGTTAAATTGCATATGGACGGCATGGCTTCCCAAACAAGCTAAGAATGTAAATAAGCATGAGCGATACCCCAATAAGCCCTAGAGGCACGGACAGCCGCTATGGGCGAGACTATAAAGCAATCCCGGTTGACTGTCCCTCGATTCGAGTGGTGCAGGTCTCCATTGGGGAAAAGGTCTTAGTAGCTTCAGACTTCTTCATCAAGTCCTGGGATCAGCCCGGCGCCGTCGCAGGCGACAAGCCCTCGATCGACCGATTCATAGCTGCTCTGAACAGTTGGGACGGGCCGGGTGTCGTCATCATAGCTGGCAACCTATTGGACCTAATGAATCAGACAGACGAGAACCGCGAAGCAAGCTACGACTCTCCCCTGTTCCAAGCCCTGAACTCGCTCACCGAGCGCGCTAGCGTCAAGATCTACCTTTTGCCCGGCTATAGAGACTCCAGGTTTGCTTGGGACGCTGCTCAGGTTGAAAGCCTGCGAGATAGGTTCCCTTTCGAACTCGCGCTCCAGATCGAGCTCCAAGTCCAGAGCGTCGGGGGTTGGGAGAAGGTTCTTGTCACCTCCGGACGAGAGTTCGATCCCACAGCCCGCGCTCTCGACCCCTACTCGGCACGGGAGGCATCGCACGTACGAGAACTCACATCCGCCTACGCGCCAAGGCAGCCCTCCTCAAAGACCGCTGGATGGTTGGCTGGGGCCGATCGGCTTAGAGATCCCGCTTCTGAGATCAGATTTGTGATTTCTAGAATGACCTACAGGAGAGTAACACGCATAGCGCCATGGGTACTTCTGGCAATAGTCCTCTCGTTCCTGATAAAGCTGCCACTGGCAATTTCGCTCCCCATCTTCGCCAGCTTCAGGCATCATACGGTCGACTTGGGTCCGCGGATCCTCTTCATAGCTGCCAGCACTCTCATTGACGCTACCCTAATACTCTTAGCCATCCTGGTAATACTTCGCTTCACCTATTCACGGCTTTTCACTGAAGATCAGATCGCCCCGAGAACGTTCGACCACAATGTCAATGCAAGGATCGGGGCGGCCAAACAGATCGACGAAGGCTACACCGGTGTCATCGTCGGCCACTTCCTCACACCTGAGCTTTCACAGGTCGGCTCCGGCTTTTTCGCCTGTACGGGCTCTGTATCGAAGATCTACGTCGAGGCCGAGGCCGCCCTTGGCCTTCCCCCAATTTTTCGCCCCAAACAACAGGCAACCTGGATCGAGATCGACGCAGGGGCTAGGCTGCACATCCGCCTTCTCAGCAGGACCACTTTCGCCCGTGCCGACTCGCTCTTGGAACAGATGCTGACCATCAAGCTCAGAGACAGAGAAGCCCTGACTGGGCAACTTGCCTCCTATCCAGGGGGAACTGAATATCGCGAGAGTCAGGCTCCTATGAAGGGGCAGATCCGCTCTCGGAGAATCGCCTCCGCTGCGATCTTCATAGTCGGAGCCTTGAATCTAGCTTCGGCTCTGACACCCCCTATACGTGCCCGCCTGGACTTCATACGGGAGTTCCTGCCGATAACAGTTTCGACTACGGCCAATGCGCTAGTGGCAATGGCATCGATCGGCCTGATGTTCCTTGCCGGTGGAATAAGGCGAGGCCAGCGGCAAGCATGGGCATTCGCCCTAGCCATT
This sequence comes from Actinomycetes bacterium, assembly GCA_021792075.1. Lineage (GTDB taxonomy): Bacteria > Actinomycetota > Acidimicrobiia > Acidimicrobiales > Acidimicrobiaceae > SCQM01. The sequence continues at coordinate 2,428 of JAJYVK010000345.1, forward strand.
TCGATCGGCGCCGCCAGCCTCAACATTATCAAGGGTGGTGACTTCGAAGAGGCCCTGACACTTATCATTTTGGCTCTCTACCTCATAAGCAAGAGAGACAGCTTCAAGGCTCCCTCCGACCGTCCCTCTCTGAGAAGAGGCATTCGCGCGCTGGTCGTCGGGGCCGCCGCAATAATCCTATTTTCCACGGTGATTATATTTGGCTATATTTCGCTCTTCAAGCACGACCACCACATCTCGTTCACCAGAGTTCTGATCGCCGTCAGCGAGAGGATGGTGGGACTGTCGACACACCCCCTGCCTGGCGGAACCATAAATGAGTTCGCCACCCCAGCTCTCGCTTTCACCGGGATATGCCTCGCGGCAATCGCACTCTTCCTGGCATTTCGCCCGGTCGTTGACCGCTCTAGAGGCCTCGCCACAAGATTCTCCATCCATTCGGATCGGGAACGCGCAAGGGCGATCGTCAACAGCTATTCGAAGGGCACACTCGACTACTTTGCTCTCAGAGATGACAAGATATTCTTCTTTGCCCACGGCTGCGTAGTCGCATATGCAAACTATGGATCAGTGGCCCTGGTCTCCCCAGACCCCATAGGCCCGGATACTACCAAGAGCCAGGCTTGGAGCGACTTTTTGACATTTGCCAATGGCAAGGGCTGGATAGTTGGGGTTCTCGGTGCCGATGAATCCTGGCTGGACAGGTACCAAGCGACGGGAATGCACTCTATATACGTCGGCGATGAGGCAATCGTTGCTCTTAGAGAGTTCCGCCTCGATGGTAAGAAGAACAAAGGTCTACGTCAAGCCGTTGGGAGAATCCGCAAGCATGGCTACACCGCAGAATTCTACGACCCCTCCAGTATCGATCCCCTCCTGAAGAGTGAGCTGATGTCGGTAATGAGCCAAAGCCGAAAAGGGGGTGCGGAAAGAGGGTTCTCCATGACCCTGGGAAGGGTCTTCGATCCAGCCGACAAGCACCTCCTGATGACGATCTG
>JAJYVK010000346.1 GCA_021792075.1 Actinomycetes bacterium
GCTATCGCCAGGACGCGGGCACCGGATGCGGCTAATCGCTCAAGTTCGTCGTCGGTGCTGTCGTTGGCCATTGCCGCAATCACCTGGGGGGCTCCTTTAGAGACGCTCAGGACTCCGGCATCAGACATAACGGTGGCAGACGAGCGCTTTGTGGCAGGATCGAAGGGTGTGAAAGCCTGGCGTACGTGCATTGGCTGACAGCCCCTCTCTTTGGCGGCCGCGATGATTGCGAGGTCGATGGGGTCTTGTGTGGCCTCGTCAGACGCTTCAACGGCCATGCTTAGCACTTGGTCCGGCTGGAAAGGGTGCCGGGAGGTTACTTCTGTTACGGTCAGACGGTTTTGTGTTATGGTTCCGGTTTTGTCGATGCATAGTATGTCCATCGCCGAAGCATCTTGGACTGCAGTGAGACGTGAAGTCAGTATCCCCAAGTGAGCCAAGTGTTGAGCTGCTAGAGCTGCAGAGAGCGCGAACGCTGCAGGAAGCGCGACCGGGACAGAGGCGAGGAGAAGCACAACCGCCAAAGATATGATCTCAGACGCCGGCGCGCCTCCGACGGCAAGCCAATATGTGCCTGCAGCTGCAAGAAGCAGGTCCAGAATTATGAACATGCGTACCATCTGCAAAACTACACGGTCCAGATGACCGCTTGTTCCCGCTTGCCGGACCAACTCCGCGGTCCGGCCAAAGTACGAGTTGACTCCGGTTGCAGTCACCTCACCGCTTGCCTCTCCGCTGACCACCGTGGATCCGGAATACACGATCTGGCCTGGTTTTCTGCTGACGGACGAAGACTCTCCGGTCAGTGCAGACTGGTCTATCATCACGTCACCGTCGAACAAAATAAGATCCGCAGGAACAAAATCGCCTACACGCACATGAGCGATGTCTCCAGGCACGACTTCAGCGGCGGGAATGAGCTGCCAAATTCCATCCCGCCGAATTCTCGCGCTGATTTCAAGCTGGCTGCGCAGGAGCTGAAGCGCCGATTTGGCGCGGAGTTCTTGGGTTATCCCAAGCGCTGCGTTGAACACCAGGACGACGAGAATAATGATAGATTCGATCCATCTTCCAAGGAGCGTTTCCAATACCACTGTTATCTCGAGCATCCAGGGTACCGGTGCCCAAAACTTCTTTATGAGCCGTGACCAAATACTTTCTTCGTGCTCGGAGATGGTGTTCGGTCCGCTCCGCTCAAGGAGATCTCTGGCGCGTTCGCTACTCAGGCCAGGGTGCGTCTCCTCCATGGCCTAATGTTAGCTCTCAGACCTGCATGGTGGTCAAGGTAGATTACCGCTCCAGAAAATCTAGGCATTGCTAGTGTCCCTATTCGTAAGTACGCAGAATAGATAGATACATGAGAAATATCAGGAATTAATCCTCTGCGGCAAATGTTTTACCTGATAGGTATGGCATTTGCTATCATGGGAGGATCGATGGGAACCAGATCTGGGCGCAAGCCCTTTCCAGTGAGGTTGAGCGAGAGCGAAAGAGCTGATCTCGAAAGAGTCATCAGAGCGTCAAAGTCTCCGCAGTCTCATGTTATAAGGGCAAAGATCGCGCTCATGTGCAGCGATGAGATTAGCACCGAGGATATAGCTCTTGAACTTGGAGTATGCAAAGCTACGGTGTGCAAGTGGAGAAAGCGCTTCTCGCTTTTTGGAGCAGGCGTTTTAGACGATGCCCCGCGCAGCGGCACACCAAGAAAGATCGATGACTCTAAAATCGCAGAGATCCTTCAGATCACCTTGGAAGAAGAGCCTTCCAATGCCAGTCACTGGTCGACTCCGACACTGGCCAAAAGAGTAGGGGTCTCCCAGCCGACGATTCACCGCATCTGGAAAACCTTCGGACTCAAGCCTCACCTGGTGCAGTACTTCAACATCTCGACCGATCCCTACTTCACAGAGAAGGTAAGAGACGTAACTGGACTCTACCTTGACCCACCAGATGCTGCGCTTGTCCTATGCCTCGATGAAAAAACCCAGATCCAGGCACTGGATAGAACGCAGCCTGTGCTTCCACTTATGCCTTTTGTTCCAGAACGCCAGACCCATGACTACAAACGCAACGGCACCACCAATCTCTATGCTGCCCTCGAGATGGCTTCCGGCAAGGTGATATCTAAGACGACTAGCGCCCATCGCGCTGTAGAGTTCATAGCCTTTTTGGACCAGGTGAAAAAAGAGGTTCCCAAAAACCTGGAAGTACACTTGGTCTTAGATAATGTTTCCACGCATAAGACCGACGCTGTACGAGCCTGGCTGATAAAGAACCCACGGTTCCATTTTCACTTCACGCCAACTTATTCATCCTGGATGAATATGGTGGAACGGTGGTTCTCGGAACTCACAACCAAAATGCTCCGCAGATCAACGCACAAGTCCGAGAAGGATCTCATCAAGTCCATCAATGCTTGGATAGCGGGTTGGAACGAGAATCCTAAACCGTTCAAGTGGGTAAAGACAGCTGACGAGATTTTTGCCTCGATGGAAAAGTATCTCAGTCCACTAAGTATGGGTACTTCTGAATAGGGACACTAGAGATCATTTTGTTTTCGCCCTCAATCCGCTGAGTCGCATCGATGTGGTCTGCATCGCCACGCCATTTGCAGTTCCCGTGTCGGTTGTCTTTTGTGACTTATCCACACGTTGGATCGGGACAGGTTTGGCTGGCATAAGCCGCGGTGAGTATTCTTGCGTCAGTATGACTGATGCTCGCGTTCACTGTTATGCGACTTTGGTTCTCGAGTCACATCCCAATCGAGCAGATCCTAGGCAGTTTTTTAGAGTTGGCCTTGCATTGTAAGTGATAGGTCTTCGACGCCGAGGATTTCGGGGCGCCGCGAGAAGAGCTGAGAATCGTGCTCTCTAGCCCTGGTACTTTTTGGTTTGCCCGCATCCGGCCTCTTTGACCGCCTTCGGGAAAGAGTGCATACACTTGCCTGGCCGTTGATTTCATTCACCCAGGAGAGGTGTATCATTGCCTTGCGCGTACCAGTTATGGGCCTTGGACGATTATCTGTGATGAGAGGTTGCTGAGCAGTTCAAACGGACCCTTAGTTGCGGCCAGCGTGCGTAGGTTTCAGTGGAAATAGCGGCAGCACGAATTTTTCGAATGCGCGAGGAGGCGCCTGATGCATTCCGAGAACCCTGAATCGCTGGTACTGAGCTGGGGTTGTCGTTGCCCAAGGTGGGGGCGAATTCAAGGTCAGCCATGGTGTCGGCCGGGTGTCGCTCTTGAGGGGTTGGTTGATGGTGTCGACTTTCACGCGGGATAATGTGGGTGCTGGGCTGACAATGCCAGCGGCGGGGGTTGCAAGCGGAGCGGCAAAGATGTGGGGACTTTGCGGCCGGACCACTTACTTATAGCGAAACTGAGAAGAATTGTGGCAGCTGGACCATTCAAGACCGTTCGGGG
>JAJYVK010000347.1 GCA_021792075.1 Actinomycetes bacterium
GTGGTGACCCCAGGATACGATTTGGCGAGATCTATATCCGATAGGCTCCAGTCCACTTTGTCGGACAGCACCTCGTACAGAAACCGCTTTATAGGCCGCCTCATGCCTAAGATGTGGTTGTGCTCATTGAGGGCCTCCAAACGCATTACGACCGCATTACGAAAGAACTGGTGTTGGAGATCAGGAAAGCGGTGTAAATCGTATTTGCTAAGGGCATGATGTACCGCCATCCATGCCTCTTGTAGGAAGTCTTCTTTAGCCGTTCCCGACCGCCCGGCTCCGTAAAAGCGTCTGACCGTTGCGTTTACCACGGGACTCAGGAGCGGCATGAGTTTGGGAAACGCGCCTTGATCGCCCTCCTGGAAGTCTTTTACAAGCTCGCCAAAGGTCCGTGTTAGTGTATGCATGCAGTCCTATCTTATGAAAAGATAGTATATCCCCTTAAGGACTCACCATAGTAGTACATAGAAAATTACCCAGAGGATGTATAAGTGGCGTATGTGTAGAGCGCAAGATAGCTGGTAAATCGCACGCAGTTAGCACAATTATGTGCCTTGTACTAGAGATCCATGCCGTCCACTCGGTCGAGGTTGCCTGGCATCGTTCCCATCCCGACACAAGGACAACATTCGCCATGGCATGCCAGCCCAAGAGCCAAAATATGCTAGAATAACGATATGGACACTGCAACTAGGTTCTATTCCACAACAGAGGTGGCTAAGTGGCTCGGAACGAGCGTTCCTTCTATCCACAGGGCAATCAGCAGACTAGAACTAAAACCTGATCGTGGTGCCAAAGGACATCTGCAACTCACTGAACAAGATGCTCACCTGCTGCGAGAACATTTAGGAAAAGCACCAAGGATAGACGGGTTCACGAGAGAGGAGCTCTTTGTCCTCAGAGTATTGCTGACTCGCCCTCTTGGACTTCGTTCAGGCCGTGTGGTCGCCCGTCATGCGGGCATTTCGCCTTCAACCGCACTGAAGGTACTAAATAACCTGGAACGACGAGGCATGGTCGAATACCGTCATATGGTGGTGGCTGAGGGGAGCGTTAAGGAAATCGAGGTATGGATTCTCCGGGTCATTCCCCACTGGATAACTGACAAGATGGCTCTAGATATACGCGGCACTATTCCACCCGTTTCCGTTCAGCCCATGCGGATGGAAAATAGAGTTCCACGTCGCTTCAAGCACCTGTTCTGGAATGTAGATCTTGCAGAGCTGGACACCAAAGACTATGGCCCAGCTATAGCTGTGAATATTCTCGAACAGGATGACCCGCACGCCCTTGCCTGGGCAATACATAACCTCGATCCAGAAGCGTTTGCTACCGCCTCGCTCCCCCGCCGTGGGTTCACACCAGAAATGTCGGCTCTCGCTGCACATATAGCCAGAAGCAAGGAGGCCGAATGTCTCATCCTCTAGATGGAATCATGTCATCCAGCAGTCATCGAGCTTGGAAAATTGCTACGACAATTGCCTCACGTCGAAGCTTTTATCTCGCCGGAGGAACGGGATTAGCTATTCACCTGCACCACAGGAGGAGCACTGATCTCGATTTTTTTGTACATGACGACTTCGATCCGCAAGAGATCCTCAACGAACTACAAAGTGCCAAACTTTCGGTGGCCGTGACACACCTATCCAGCGGAACCCTGAACGTATTGTGCGACTCAGTTTTAGTGCAGTTTCTCTCCGTCATAGGACAAATGCAGCTCAGTCCTACATCTCGAATAGACACCGCTGATGTCGCCGCGATCCCAGACATATTGGCGATGAAGCTCAATGCCGTGACCGGCAGAGCAAAATTACGAGACTATTTCGATCTAATGGTTGTAGACCAGCAAACCGGCTACCCGATTGAGTACGGTTTTCAGCTATTTCTCCAGCGGTACCATCCAGCGGTACCTGACCAAGCCGTAGCGACACTAATACGATCACTTGGGTATCTCGATGATGTAGAAGATGACCTCACAGTACCCGTTGAGAGAAAACGAATTGTGGAGTTTTGGAACTCCCGTTCTGTCGAGGTAGCGAAATACATTGATCGCAATGGAATCTCCGTCTTCCGCCAACGCATCGAGCAGAATCCAGGACAACCAGGGATGAGATTCCGCAAAGGTATGCGGTAAGACCGACTACAGCCGCTGGAACGACTTCCCTCAGATCGCTCCATTGCGTTTGAGTGTCTCGAAGGTGGCGTTCAGGGCATTCTCCATCTCTGCTACTTTTTCCGAAAACGCAACCGAAGAACCCTTCGTCCCGCCATCCCCCTCCATCGCGGCGGCGATGTCGGCGTAGCGTAGGAGGATCGCGTCGGGATGCTCTAAGCGCATCAATATCTCCGGCTGGTTTAACCAGGAAATAAGATCCACCCTCATCTCGACGCAAAGCTCGAGAAACTCGTCTGTGAAGACTTCATCGAGGTAGTCCATCTCGAACTTCCATGGGCGAAGAAGAAAGTCGCGTGTAACTTCCTCCGTCGCAGCCAGAGTGTCGTCGATTGCCTCTTTGAGCTCGTCAGCAGCTCCGACCTCATCCGCCGCCGTGCGCATGACGGCCAGATCCCGGCGCTGGAACAGGAACACAACCGGTGCCGCCATCTCGGCGAGCTCTTCTTCGTCTGGCATATTGTCCGCTGGCACGGCTAGGCCCCTCTCTCTTCTTCGGTTGGTCCTTCTTCTCGCATCGGTCCTTCTTCTCTCGGCACGGAGCCGAACAACCTGTCGATCCCGTCGTCGTCGAGCATCCGCGCACGCTTTTCCGTCTCCCAAAAAGGACGCGTGGAACCCGTTGCCTCCGGTTCTATATCTTCATCTTCCGCCGATTCCCTCAGATCGTCAATATGCGGATCGTCCTCGACGTCCACCTCTTCAGCATAAGACGCCTCTTGTTCGACACCCACTTCATCATCGATGTCCTTGTCCTTCGCGTCACTAGAATCCGACTGCTGGTATGGCACCTCTATGTCCACCTCTCTCACCGGAATCGCCTGCGATTTCTTCGCAAGGTCGTGGGCAGCCTGGTAGCTCAGAGAGCGCAGCGTGCCATGGAACGGGTACCCATCGGTTTCCTCGTTGAAGGGGTCTCCCCACTCTTTCTTCCACTTCATGGTGGAAATGAACTTTCCACCCCGGTCTTTCAGGCTCGGCTTGTCGAACCAGCGTATCGTCTTGACCATCATTACTGGCGCGCCGGGGACCCGGACGTAGATCCAGCCGTCTTTCATGTTGGCGAGCTGGGTTGCATCGAGAGCTGTTTGAACGGTGTCCGTCCGGCCCGTCAGATTCCTAGCGTCGTCGTACGAACCCATCTGCACTGTTACGTTGCCCGCCATAGCCGTGAACATGGCAAGGTCGTCCATGTTTTTCGTCCCGCCAAAAGTCGCTACGACGTTAGCGCTGGAAACGATGTCTTT
>JAJYVK010000348.1 GCA_021792075.1 Actinomycetes bacterium
CCTGAATCTTGGACGGGTCGGCCACGGCCCCGGTGGCGATGACGAGGAAGTCATAGCTGAGGACCCTGCCGCTCTTTGTCGTCACTGACCTCGCCTTGAAATCGATCTTGACGGCTGGATCCTTGACGAACTCTATTTCCTTTCTGATGAGCTCGGTCTCTTCCTTCATGTACTTGTCCGGGGCCGCCCCCTTGAAGGCGATGTCCAAGTTCCCGGGTTGAAACGGATGGTGCAGGTGCTCGCCGACGAGCTGCACCGAGGCGAGTCCCCCCTTGATCTCGTCGCGCAGCTCGGACGCCAGGACATTGGCCGTAAAGGTCCCCCCGTCCCCTGACCCGACGACGACCACCCGTCGCAATCCTCCCTTACCTCTTCTTCGTTATCTTCACGGTGATGCGGGTGTATCCCTGCTCATCGACGACGCTCACGAGCTCGTTCCCGCTCTTCCGGGTCCACGCCGTGACGTCAGCCTTGGCCGCGGGGTCGGTCGCCAGGAGCTCGATGACGTCTCCGAGCTGGGAGCTCCTGTAGGCCTTGAAGAGGTCCGTTATGGGACCTGGGCAGAAGCTCCCCCTCGAATCGATCACCTTTCGTTGCTCTGTCGTCGACATGCCAATCACCTAGATGAAGATGGTCTCCCCGCCTTCACCCAGCGACACCATGGTCGCGGCGCCGACCACGTCGTCTATCTCGTCGATGAGAGACTCCCTCGGGGTCCCCATCACCTCCATGGTGGTCGAGCAGGCGTGCAGCTTCACCCCCAGGTCCTTCGCCATCTTGAACATGTCCGGGATGCTCGGCAACTTCGCCTTCCTGATCTTCCCACCCATCATCTTGGTGGCCATGGCGGTCATGCCGGGGATCATCCCGAGGATGTTCGGCATCGGCATGCCTGGGTTGCCCACCGGGGACACTTTGAGCGAGCCCACGCTCTTCTTGCTCACGGCCTGCAGCCCCCAGAACGTGAAGAACATGTGAACCTCCTTACCCATGGTCGCGGCGGTCGTCGCTATCATCAGGGCCGGGTACACCATGTCCATCGAGCCCTTCGAGAGGATGATGAGCATCCTCTCAGTCTGTGCGCCCTTCTCTTCCGCCCTCAGAGCTGTTGCCTGGGACATTCGAACTCGCGAGCGTGTCTACTTCTAGTCCGCTAATAAGACAGGAAGCCGTTTCTCAGCAGTGAAAACCGCACCCTGGTCGTGCGAGCAGACCACGCTTCTCTTGCTAGTACAGGTTCAGTGGAACTCCTCTGAGTGTTTCACCGAGAGAACGTCATTCAGTTTCGATTCCTGCATGGCCGGGTTCTACTGAGCCGTTCTTCGATACAGTTTTTACCTAGCGAGCGCAGACAATACGAAACCTTGGTGCATGGCAGCAAGTCCGCGAAGTCCAGAAGGGCGGGCCTTCTTCTCTTTGCAATTCCCGTAGCCGTGGTGGTCGTATTAGTCTCCTTCGGATTCTTCAGCGCGGCAATGACCTCATCAGGGACATTGGTAGTGGAGGCCGAAGTCTCCAATGGCACTTCGGGCGGTTTCATATCGGCAACCGCGACAGTGGCGGGGATCGCTGCAACGACCCCTTTCAATCGGGCTCTCCCCCCCTCTATATACACGGTCACTTACTCTGCGATTAGGTGGTACGACACGCCAACCGCAGAGTCCGTCACGGTCCTGGGGGGCAAGACCGCATATTCAATCGGGGTTTACGTGCCGACTCCGGTCTACGTGCTGATAAACCAAGAGGGCGCGAACATCACCAAAGTATCCGCAGAGCACGGGGTGACCCCGGTGATTTGGATAAACGGAGGCACGAGCAGCGTCCAATTGCAGTGTAGCCTGTTTTCGGCAGTGCTGCCTCCAGGGGGAAATTACACGAGCGTCTTTTCGAATCGTGGCGCAGTCAGCGTCAAGCTTCTCCCTGGACTCGGTACAGTGACGGTCAGCATAAGCTGACACCCTTCTCGCATAGTCGGAAAGGCAGGAATCAAGCCCATGTTCGATGCTTGTGGGAGAATCACCCGCCAGGAGACCATTCGCAACCCACCCTTGTGCGTCCTGCCTTGCGCAGGTCGAAAAGAACCCCAGATTGGGTCGAAGGCGTCAAATATACCCGCAGCGGTCGACTCTCACCCTCTCTTCTCTGCCTGATTTCGCTTCCTGGAACGGAAAGTAGACCATTTGTCCACACGGCTTATATATGGTTTCTGAGGCCGACCGCTTTGAAAATATGAATACGCCTACGAATGCGTATCAAAGAAAATTTAGCTCAGGACTCATCGTTGCACTGCTGGCGTTCTCAGGAGCCTTGCTCTTGGTACCGCTGGCTGCAACAGCAACTGCATCAAATTCAGGTTCAAGCTATACACTCACTACGAACCATTCGGTATTCCCAGGTACTGGTAGTATTGCGGTTACCCTGACCATAAACAACCCCGCTACCAACCACTACGCGATAACAGGCTTCACAATCTCCATGCCCTCGGGCTGGACGGTTAGCGGTACCCCCAGCGCGGCAACATTCTCGACATGCTCTGTAACGACAACCTCGGTACAGTGCACCGGCGGGGACTCCGCGCCAGGCATAGCCCTTGTGATCACCGGTCTCTCGATAGCGGCACCAGCAGTGACTTCCTATCCTGCAAGTGGGTCGCTCACAACAACCATACAGGATGCCTCGTCGGTGGCGTTCTACGCGGGCCCATCGCTGAAGCTCTACGAGGTCGATAGCGGCGGCTCCCTTGCTGTGACGCTGTCCCCGGCTTCGACTACTTTCACCGCAGGCAGCTCTCCGTACACTGTCACCGCCACGCTCCTCGACGCAGCTGCTGCGCCCGAGGTCAGCGTTCCGGTCACATGGTCAGTCGGTGGAACAGGAGCTGGCACGATCACGGCCATTAGTTCGGTAACGAACTCTAACGGCGTGGCGACTGCGACTTTCACCCCCAGTAACGTAGCTAGCGCAACGCTCACCAACTTTGCCGTAGCCACTCTCGGCGTTAATACGCCCGAGTCCACAGCGGCCACCGCGACCGTCCTTTCGACGTCCTCGGCAGCCGTTACCACTGTGGCTGGCGCACCCTCAGAAGTGACCTTCGTGATCAATGCCCACGCGAGCAATTACATCAGCACGGAAGGAACCACATCCACGACCACAACAGCTTACCCAGCTGGGTTCACAGGCGCGAAGCTGACTACGACGCAAGTCACCTATTCGGTGGCTGACAAGTTCGGCAACTCGATTGCCTTCAACGCCCCGACCCTCAGTATCACTTCAATTTCTCTCACCGCCCTGTCGAGCGGGGGGATCTTTGACACTGCAACCCTGCCATCCACGGTAAGCTGTGCCACAAACGCAGCTTGTATAGCGACGCCGTGGGGCACTGGATCGGCAGTAAGTGGGGAC
>JAJYVK010000349.1 GCA_021792075.1 Actinomycetes bacterium
AGTGGGGATGGGCGAAATTGTGCCCGCTGGTGCAAATTCCGACTCAAAAAGATTTACGGAGATCTTCATACCGGATGGCAAGGCGCCCGAAGTTAAACGAAACATTTACGAGGAGACGACCAGACTGTTTACTTCCGGTACGACAGGAATGCCCAAAGGGGTTCCTATAAATGGCGCGGTTGAGATCTTCTCTGCACACGACGTCGCTATGCACTTTCCACTCGGTCCGTTTGACCGCACACTGAATATGACTCCTTTTTTTCATCGGGGAGGATTGTACAGCGGAGGGCCTAACCCGGTGTTGTATGTCGGTGCCTGTTCCGTTCCCATGAGGACATTTGATCCAAATATTTGTCTCGACTACGTGGAGCGGTATCGGATCACCTTTCTCATCGGAGCTCCGACGACCGTCAAGATGCTGGCCGAGGCTCAGCAAGATAAGGCGCGGGATCTTTCCAGTCTTTCAGGGATCGTCACCATGGGGGCGCCTCTCGAGCGTGAAGCAGCCCTGAGGTACCAGAAGACGCTGACTCCGAGACTCTTCAACGGGTATGGCACAACCGAAGCTTTTTGGAATACGTTTCTGCGTCCCAACGACCTGCCGGAAATGGCGGGAAGTGCCGGGCAAGCTTGCACGGATGACGACGTAGCGGTTGTAAAGATATTTCCCGATCGGCTGGCCCACGTTTTTGAAGTCGTATCAAAGGATGGAAAAGAGATTGGCGAGGTTGCCGTCCGCTCTCCAAAGTCCTCAATGGCGTATGTTGGAGATGATTCGGATATCAGTCAGCGCTATGTGGACGGATGGCTTTACATCGGCGACCTCGCAACATGGGATGAAGCCGAATTTGTGACGATCGTGGGTCGTAAGGACGACATGATCATATCTGGAGGGGAGAATGTCCATCCAGTGCAGGTGGAGGAAGCGCTGAATGGACATCCGGGTGTTAACGATTCTTTGGTCGTCGGTGTTCCTGATGAAAAGTGGGGAAGCCTGGTGGTTGCATACGTCGTCAGAAGCGATCCAGAGTTGACGTCTTCTGATCTCGACGCGTACTGCAGAGATCATCAGATGCTTGCCGGATTTAAGCGTCCTCGCGCCTATCGTTTTGTCGATTCGCTTCCCATGACGGCTACAGGAAAGAAACTCCACTATGTTGCGACCGCGACTGCAGCTAAGGAGTATCGCGATAAGCTTTTCGAGACCCCTTGGTGAGTAGGGAAGAGATAGGTTGTTCCAGCATGTCACTGCGATGGGCTCTGGCTCTGACCAGGGAGGTGGTTTCCGGAGAGGTTCGATGTTCACCAGGGATTTCACTCCTGTGAAGCCAGTTCGAAAGCTGGTGCTCCCAGCTTAGGAAAGACTCTCGGAGGGAGGCTTGAACGTTGTCAAGGCATGAATCAGCTCTCGTAGTCGACAGAACCCTGCGGCCTGATGCAGTATTTGACAACAATCGAATTAGGATCGGTAACTTACCACTCGAAGCTGAAGGCTTCAGTGTGCAAGTTGTGATCGATCGAGGGTACCCTGAATACTCTGATGCCTAGTGCGCCTCATGTAGTAGCTGTGATAGTGATCCATGATCCAGGAACTTGGTTCCAAGAGACTTTGGATTCGTTGCGAGATTGTGACTATCCCAATCTCTCATGCGTGTTCGTTGACACTTCCACAGAGGTGAATACCACTGACGCGATCCTAACCACACTGCCTGAGGCTACGATTATCAACGAGCCATCGAACCTCGGTTTTGCTACTGCCTCTAATATCGGTGCGCAACACGCATCCGGTGCCACCTACCTCTTGTTTTGCCACGACGATGTGGCGTTTGAGCCGGATGCTGTTCGCAAGATGGTCGAAGAGGCGTTTCTGATGAACGCTGGCGTGGTAACCCCTAAATACCTGGTGTGGAATTCGCCTTCGCAGATTCTGGCTTTAGGGGCCTCTATGGATAGGACTGGGACGGTCGCGAGCCGGGTGGATGTCGGAGATCTAGACCAGGGTCAGCATGACAACTCCCAGGAGGTGTTTGTCGCACCGGGCGGGGCTATTTTGATCAGAAAAGACCTGTACCAAGCGATCAAAGGCTTCGACGAGAAGATGTTCCTGTACTACGAGGACGCTGATCTCTCTTGGAGGGCTCAGATCGCTGGCGCCAGGATAGTTGCTGCACCATTGGCCAAGGTTCGCCACTTGGCAGTTTCTACTCACGGAGCCCGGCGTTCCCGTGGCGGACGACGCAAGAAAGACACCCCGGTCAGATCTCGCCTTGCACGCCATGACCGGCTCAGGTACGCAAGGAAGAACCAGCTTCGTGCCCTGATGACCAATACTCAGGGCGGTTCCAGGGTCTTTTCGGTAGTCCAGTACTTTTTGCTCTCAGTTCTTGAAACGATTTATTTTCTTGCGACGGGGAAGCCCAAGATCGCTTTTTCCATGGTCGAATCATGGACGGTGATCGCCACAAGTAGGCCATCCATTAGAAAAAAGAGAAAGGCAGTCAGCCACTACCGAGTCAAATCCGATCCAGTCCTGCGAAAACAGATGACACGTGGCAGCGCCAGAGTAAAGGCGTTCCTCCATAGCAGGAAGAGCTTCAGATCTCAGGGTGAGGAGGCACGTCGTGTCTCTGCTTGGCGAGATTACAGCTCAGAGAGGTCATTCCTGGACCGGTTGACCAAGCCTAGCTTAAAGCAGAATAAGGACTCATCTCGTTTTGATGAAGATAACCCTGCCGCCATCGCATTGGCGAGGGTTTCGAGGATCCTTATGTGGCTTGTTGTGGCCATTGTTGTGGTGGGAACCCGTCATCTTATTGTTGGAGCCATACCGCTCTACGGCCAGTTCCTGCCACTCGGTCCAGCCCACACACTGCTAGCCACGTATTTTTCCGGATCGAGCCATCATCATGGAGCGATCGGACCTTCTCCAACTGCAGATCTGATTCTGGGTGCAATAGGTTATGTCTTCTTTGGCGGAACCGGTCTCGAATCGAATTTTGTCGTTATCGCATTGATTGCCCTTGGATTATCTGGGCTATTTCGGATAGTTGCCGATTTTCGAAATCGAACAGCCGCTTATCTGTCTGTGAGTCTTTATGCTGTCGGGCCGATTCTCGGCGGTGTCATATCCTCTGCGTCGATGAGTGGACTTGTGATTTATGGGCTCGGGCCTTGGTTCCTGATACGGTTGTTTCGCCTGGCAAATTTGCCAGGGACGTTCAGATCCCCTCGCTTATCGACGCGGTATGAGCTGACTGTCGAAGGAATCTGGCTGGGCCTGATCTTTGCCTTTGCCCCGTCGTTTGTTCCCGTTTTCGTTCTTGTCGCAGTGGTGATCGGATTGGTTGGCAAGGGGCTTGGTTATCTCGGTTCTGGTAAGAGGTATGCCGTGACCCAGATTGCA
>JAJYVK010000350.1 GCA_021792075.1 Actinomycetes bacterium
CCGTTCTTTCCGATATCATCCGATTCGCACTGGAAACGGGTATGCGTCGGTCGGAACTGGCTGGAATGACTTGGGACCGGGTAGACCTAAAAAAACGGACAGTGACGCTTCCGGAGACGAAGAACGGCGAAAGGCGGATTGTCCCTCTTTCGATGGAGGCACTCCGGATTCTCTCGACTCTCTCTCGACGAATTGACGGGAAGGTCTGGGGGATGGAGCCGGATTCGATCACCCATGCCTTCATTCGCGCCGCCTCCCGCGCCAGAAAAGTCTACGAAAAGGAGTGCGAAGAGAAGGGGAAAAAGCCGGATGAGTCCTTCCTTGCAGATCTGACCTTCCACGATCTCCGGCACGAGGCCACCAGCCGGTTTTTCGAAAAGGGCCTGAACCCCATGCAGGTGGCGGCTATTACGGGCCATAAGACATTGCAGATGTTAAAAAGGTATACTCACCTGAAAGCTGAGGACTTAGCGGAGTTGTTGAAATGAGCCAAAAGATTTCTCCGGATCTTCAATACCCCTTGGAGACAAGGTGCCCATGAGTATGCAGGTTTCTCCCTCCATCGCTGTCCTGCGATGGGCCGCAGAACGCACACGGCTTTCCGATGTGGCGCTTGTCCGCCGGTTTCCTAAGTGGCCCCAATGGCGGGAAGGTGAAGCGCAACCGACGCTCAAGCAACTGGAGGCTTTCGCTCGATTCACCCATACCCCGTTCGGTTATTTCTTCCTTCTCGAGCCTCCTCAGATTGCACTACCAGTGCCGGACTTTCGCACACATCGCGATACGCCGTTGGCCGCGCCATCGGCCGATCTGCTTGATACGCTTTATTTGAGTCAGCAAAGGCAGGAGTGGTTCCGGGAATACGCACAATGGCATGGCTTAACGGTCATGGATTGGGTGGGCAGTGGCAATATTCAGGCGTCTCCCGAGGATGCGGCTGAATACCTGCGTGAAGTGCTAGCCCTTTCGATTGCCGAACGCCAGCGTTTGCCAACATGGACTGAAGCATTGCGGCAATTGATTGCCAAATCCGAGGATGCCGGCGTTTTGGTGATGGGTAGCTCTGTTGTCGGCGCCAATAGCCATCGCAAACTTGATGTTGAGGAGTTTCGTGGCTTTGCACTGTCCGACGACCTTGCTCCGCTGATATTTCTCAATGCTGCAGATAGCAAGTCGGCGCAAATGTTCACGTTGGCGCATGAGCTCGCTCACTTGTTGTTGGGCAAAAGCGGCGTGTCGGATACACAGGCGGGTAGAGTGCCCGATCTGGCCATCGAGCGCTGGTGCAACCAAGTGGCGGCAGAACTGTTGATGCCGCTCGATGAAACGCGGCGTGCGATCAATCACGATACATCGATCGAAGGTGAGATCCGACGTCTTGCACGGAAATTCAAGGTGAGCACATTGGTGGCGTTGCGTCGTCTGTTCGATGCAAACCAGATCGATGAACCGACGCTGTGGCAGCTCTATCATTCGGAGGTCGAACGGCTGCAAACTATTGAACGTGCTAGTGGCGGAGGAGACTTCTACCGTACATTAGGCGCGCGTACTGGTAAACGCTTCGCTAGAGCTTTGGTTGCAAGCGCTCTAGAGGGGCAGACACTGTTTCAGGATGCTTTTCGTCTGCTCGGCTTGCGTAAATCGGAAACATTCTACACCGCAGCTCGCGAGCTGGGCGTGATGGCATGAGTTATTTACTCGATGCAAACGTATTCATTCAGGCCAAGAACCTGCATTACGGTTTGGATTTCTGCCCAGCATTCTGGGATTGGCTTATCGAACAGAAATCCCTGGGGCAAGTATTCAGCATTGACAAGGTAGCCGATGAAATCGAGGCGGGCAGCGACGAACTTACCGATTGGGCGCATAGTAATGGACAAGGACTATTTCGTGCCACCGATGCACAGGTGGCAGCGCAGTTCGGACGGGTGAGTCAGTGGGTCATGAGTCAACACTATGAGGCTGTCGCCCTTAACACCTTCATGCAGGTAGCCGACTATTATTTGATCGCTCATGCACTGGCGGGCGCACATGTCGTAGTTACCCATGAAGTGCCGAGCAATTCCATCAAGCGAATCAAGATTCCGAACGTCTGCGGTGGTCTGAGCATACGTTTCATGACTCCCTACGAGATGTTGCGTCGTGAACGAGCGAGGTTTGTATTAGGAGGATACCCGTGAGGCTAACCGGATACTTTCCGACCGCTGAAGGCGGATCTATGGATCCGTATGGAGCTTTGCTACGGATTCCCTCATCTCATCTTTTTTCCGATTCCTATAAAAAGGCTGGGATTGAGGATCTCCGTTTTCATGATCTCCGGCACGAGGCCACATCTCGTTTCTTCGAGAAAGGTCTGAACCCTATGCAAGTCGCGGCGATCACTGGACACAAGACTTTGCAGATGTTGAAAAGGTACACTCACTTGAAAGCCGAGGACCTGGCAGAGTTGTTGAAGTGAAGAATTACCTCGACCTCAAACCTCCTTCGGTGAATTCATCGACATGGTCATAGAAAGGATAGCCGACTTCTCATGATTCCCAGCGTGAATACTCTTCGGGAAGCAGTGCAGTATGTGATAAAAAACAATACGGATGCCGGGTACAGACCCTCCTATTTTATCCAAGATACAAGCTGCTCTGATCGTGAGTTACCTGGACGTTGCATCAAGCTTATCCATAGTCTGAATGCTCTGAACGCTGTTTACAGGGCATTGGAAAAATTTCCGGAGATTATCACCTTGGAGGATTTTATTGTTCGGTATGGGGAGGAGTGGGGACTTCCTTCGGAAACAATCTCTAAAGCCCAAGAATCAGTGAACACCTTCAATCAACGCTGGCCTAATCGGGTTTAGTGAACTTCAGGAGAAAAGGTTGAAAAAATTTTGGTGGGTCAACCATAATCAAACTTTTCGCCAAGAAATAGATGGGGGCTACTTATGGTCCCCCAAAAAAGAAAAAGGCGGCAAAAATAGCCAATTTTACAATAATATGCGCATTGCATCGGCAAATGATTTTGTCCTGTCATTTGCGGCCGGAAAGATTTCTTATATAGGGCTTGTTTCCGATTATGCTTTTACTTGCCCCCAGCCAGGAGAATTTAGGGACAAGGGAGAAGCATGGGCCAAGGAAGGCTGGATGCTCCCGGTTTCATGGAAAGCGATTCCATCCCCCGTTGCGCCCAAGGACCATTTAGATGCCATTTCGGGGAAATTGCCCCAAAAGTATTCCCCTTTCAACCTAACCACAGGTACAGGGAATCAGAAAGCCTATTTGGCTGAAATCAGCCAAACTGTATTTGATGAAATCGTAAAACTTGGGAATGCTGATCCCGATATAATGTTTAAAAATACGGAATTCCCTTTATTCGAGAACTACATTGACCGCATTG
>JAJYVK010000351.1 GCA_021792075.1 Actinomycetes bacterium
GGCCCAGAGGGGCGAGTTCGTCGTCGCTCTGGGGGCGGGGGAGCGTATCGACCCTTCCGAAGAGGGACTGAGGATTCTGGACGGAGTCGTGGGGGTTCTGGGCCGGGACGGTGGAAAGATGAAAGCCGTTGCTGACGAGCTTTCGGAGATAACTGGGGTCGGCAGGAATCAGATCTATGAGAGGCTGCTTGCCTTGAGAGAGAAGCTGAGAGCCACTTCTTAGTTCGTCAGATGGCTTAAAGTCAGCTCAGTTTGCCCGAGGCTGGTGAACTTTGCAGCAGCCATTTTTTGATTCTTTGCTAAAGTGCATGTCGTGTCGAGGTTTTTCATCACTACTCCCATCTACTACGTGAATGACGTTCCCCATCTAGGCCACGCCTACACAATGGTCTCTGTCGATGCACTCGCCCGCTGGCATCGCCTTGGCGGGGAGGACGTATTTTTTTTGACCGGTACTGACGAGCATGGTCTGAAGATCGCTCAGGCGGCGGCTGAAAATGGCATGTCACCAAAGGAGTGGACCGACCGGCTTTCACCTCGATTTCAGAATGCGTGGCGAAGACTCAACATCTCCTATGACGACTTCATCAGAACCACTGAGCCGAGGCACTACGAGACAGTTCAGTCGTTCCTGACCGCTGTGTACGAGAACGGATATATTTACAAGGACGTTTACCGGGGCCCGTATTGCGTTTCCTGCGAGGCTTATTACCAGGAAAGCGAGCTTGTCGACGGTCTCTGCCCAATACATGGTCGTCCGGTAACCATAATGGAAGAGGAGAACTATTTCTTCAAGCTTTCGGCGTTCACCGAGCGGCTGCTCGAATGGTACGACAAGTCTCCGAATGCGGTCAGGCCGTCATCAAAGCGCAATGAGGCTCTCGGCTTCATCCGTCAAGGTCTTCAAGACATCTCTATCACCCGGACCTCGATAGATTGGGGGGTTCCTGTTCCTTGGGACGGCGAACATGTCTTCTATGTCTGGTATGACGCCCTGGTCAACTATCTCACAGCCATTGATTATGGGAGGGACGAAGAGAGATTCCGCAGCTGGTGGCCGAACGTTCACCACGTAATAGGCAAGGATATAATTCGGTTCCACTGTGTTTGGTGGCCCGCTATGTGCATGGCCGCGGGAATTGACCCGCCAGCTAACGTTTTCGTCCATGGTTGGCTCTTAGTGGGCGGTGCAAAGATGGCGAAGTCAGCTGGCAACAAGGTTGATCCACTTGAATTGGTGGACGATTTCGGTTTAGATGCAGTTCGTTACTATCTTCTGCGGGACACCAACTTTGGCTCCGATGGCGACTTCACTTACGAAGCATTGACCGCCAGATACAACTCTGATCTGGCGAACAACCTTGGTAACCTCCTGCAGCGGGTTACAACCGTTATCGCGAACAAGCTGGGCGGCGTGGCACCAAGCCCTGTAAAGGATTCTCCGCTCGCACCAATTGCTGCTCAGATGATGGGACAGGCTCAAGAGTCGTGGAATGATTTCGCACCGCAAGGTGCACTTGAGGCGGTCTGGTCGCTCATCCATGAGACCAACGCACTTCTCGAGGCCGTAGCTCCTTGGAAACTGGAGCCAGGCCCGGTACTTGAGAACGTCCTCGGTGACGCCTTGGAGAGCTTGAGACTTGTCTGCATTGCGGCCTATCCGGTCATACCGGACACGGCGTCAAAGGTGTGGAGTCGGATCGGGCTTGACGGCTCTCCGAACGATCAGATTGCTCCGGCCTCTCTCGGCTGGGGGCTTTACAGATCTGATAAAAAAATCGAAAAGGGCGATCCGCTGTTTCCGAGACGGAAATAACGGGTTTTCTCTCGTTTGTCCGGGGAGAATATATGTGGATAGACACCCATTGCCACATTCATATGGAGGACGATCCTCTTGAGCTTGCCCAAGATGCTTTTAGAGCGGATGTTGAAGCCCTTATTTGCATAGGCACAGATGTAATCAGCTCCCAGAAGGCGCTCGGCTTGGCGTCCACCATCGAAAGTGCCATACGAGAGGGTGCCTCCAACCTTCCCAGAGCCTATTCAACTATAGGCCTTCATCCCCATGATGCCGCCAACAAGGGCATGATCGGGGTGGAGGGGATCGCCCACCTAGCCTCCGAAAATGCACCTTCCCGGATCGGCAATCTTGTCGGGATTGGCGAGTGTGGACTCGACTACTACTACGAGCACTCACCTAGAGAGGAGCAGCGCAAAGCCTTAATCTCGCAGATCGAGCTTGCAAGACGGTACGACCTGACTTTGGTCATCCATACTAGAGATGCATGGGATGACACCTTCGCAGTCCTCCGGGAAAATCCTCTTCCAGACAAAGTTCTCTTTCATTGCTTCACCGGCGATAGGGAGATAGCCTCGAAGGTGCTAGAGCTAGGGGCTTTTCTGTCATTTTCGGGGATCATTACCTTCAAAAACGCCGAAGAGATTCGAGAAGCTGCACGATACACCCCTTTGGACCGGATTCTGATCGAGACCGACTCACCCTATCTCGCGCCGGTTCCATACAGGGGAAAGCGCAATGTACCAGCATTTGTGGGAATTATTGGCGAGTTCATGGCAGGGTTGAAGAAGATGAGTGTGAGTGAGTTTTCTGAGGCTACTATTTCTGCAGCTAAAGAGTGTTTTTCGTTAAAGTGACCCAAAAATGAACGGAATTCATCGAAAATGCGCTAGCTTATCCAAAGTGTTTTGACGCAGTTAAGACACCTTGAGGGCAGATACAGCCAATAGACACGAAATCCAAATTCCAGAGGCCCTATCCCCGAGTGGAAGGAAAAAATCCTGAGGGTAAAAAGCTCCTGGAGGAGTAGGTTCGTGATGTCACTTGGTTTGAGTGCATCCGTACTAGTAGCACCGCTTCTCCTTATACAAGACTCCTCTTCAAACACAATTTTGAAGGGGATAATCAACACAAACGGCAAGAATTCGTTGACTGCTTATGAAATGAGCGGCCCGACAGCAAGTTTCGTGATTGGAGAGGCACCTGCCAATTCAACCACAGAAACAGTTCAAGCGACCACAATTATAGACAATGTGTCATCTGAATTGCATCCGGTTGCAGGAACGCTGGCCTACGATTCGATCTCGGTCGTTCCGGCCGATCAGATCGTATCGGAGCAAACGACTAAGCCCAATACGCTCGTGGCACCGGCACACGCCGTTCTTCCGCCTCCGCCGCCTCCAGCTCCTCCGCCAAGGGCGGTTCCCGTTGTGTTCCGATATGTGGCTCCTGTCGTGAGAGCTCCGGTTGTGAGCTATTCGAATATTAGATTCGGGCAAGCTTCGTGGTATGCGGCTCCATTTGGGACGTGTGCAAATGTCTGGCTCCCATTTGGGACCATCGTTCACGTTACGAACGTTTCTAACGG
>JAJYVK010000352.1 GCA_021792075.1 Actinomycetes bacterium
ATCGAAGCGTTGGAAATCAGAAACTGCGACGATACTTTTACGTTCCCGCTAGCAATCGGTGAAGCGATGATTGGTTGTGCTCCCCAGACAACGACGACAACCCCGATTACCAAAGAGCCAAATGCGCCCGTCCCCAGCAGGCGAAGTGCACCGGGCGCATTCCGCAGAGGCGTCTGCAGCGCAATTTCCCCCACCACACCACAGAGCGCACCTAGAAACCCTGAAAGAACGACTAATACAACATCTCCGGGAACCGTACGGCCTGCCCACTCGGCGGCGACAAGTCCGCCTGCTACGTATAGCGCTCCAACGGCAAGGTTTAGCGTACCCGATGCCCGATAGAGCATCACTATCGACGCCCCGAGCACTCCACCGAGTGCCCCCGAAACCAGTCCCGACCACACCAATGGCGGCAACTCCGCAATGCTCGGTACATTCACGGTGCACCCCACTCATGAGTCCCAACCAAGGAATCATCCTGCCAACCACGAATTGTTCTTTGGATTATATCGCAAAAATGCCCAGTCCCCGGCCGGAGCGGCCGCAACGTGATTCTTACTAGAGAACTCCATATTGATCGCTGGGCCATCGATTGGTGATGCGCGATGTTCCACGTAATGGCTCATCTTCTGATATGCAGTGCCACCGGCTCCTTCAGCCGCGTACATAATAAGGTCCACAGCGTTCCCGGCTACTGATCCCGGCCACGACGGTGGCTCGTGAATAGAGGCCGTGTACGCCTCATTGAACATCCGGATCGCATTCTCGTTCCCCTGCAGAAACTGTCTGCTCCCAAGGACGCTCACCCTCGTGTCAGACGGAAGCGCTGCCTTACCGAAGAGCGCGGTCGAGACGTTGAAATAGTTCATCACCACTGGAGTTGATACGTTCAACGTCGAGATAGCGCGAAGAACAGTTTGGCCCGCATTACCGATAACCCAAACCAAGATAGCTTGTGGTTTCGAAGATAAAACCGTTTGCAATGCAGGAACCGCCGTTGTGTCACTATCGGCAAAGCTGGCAGAACTGACGGACATACCGTGCTTCTTAGCAAAGGAGGTGGCGATTGCCACCGCTCCGGTGCCAGAGGGCTCCTGATCCACCAGAAGCCCGATGCGCTTATAACCCTCCGATTTGAAGTGCGTCATCATTGCCGGCACTGCACTCGTGATCGAAGGCTGCGCCACGAAGATAGAGGAGTTGGCTGGTGGTTCCTCGAGGGCCTCGAGCGATGCTACGAACTTATGAGCCTCCTCGAGTGCAGGCAGCGCTCCTGGAAAGTCCGTCGAGAAATCCGGCCCCGCAATGGCATCGACCGATCCCTCGAGCTGGTAGACGCATCCCAGACCGCCAGCCGCCGTTCCTTGAGAGTTGCAGACGGCGAGCCCGGCTTTCAGATTACGGTGGGTCTTGTTCCACACAACCTCTGCTGCCTTGCTCCCCGCAATGATCTCCTCCCCTCCACTGGCCAATGGACCGGTCGTTGGCACGATAAGTCCAATTTTAACCTTAGTTACTTTCGAGCGACTCGCGCCGACAGCTGGAGAATTGATGAGAAAGGCTAACCCAGTTGCTAAGAGCGCTAAAACCGTGCGCAACCCGGACAGCCGATGTGGAGCCATCCGTATCCTGGAGTTTCCGCCCATTGACTCTGCTTCCCCCTTTATCTTTGCGCTAACGCTACTCTTGAATGATCCGGTCGGGTGCATCCATCGCGCTCATGGAGCGAACTGCTCTGCTAATGTTGCGCGTCGGGTCATGAAAATGTTACTTGAAATTTGCTCGGCCAAACCTGCTTTGAATGCTCGTTCCAGGATGATGGGACCTAGAGCCGCAAACTGCACTCCCATTCCTACATTGTTATCGTAGAGAGTAACAGCTCGATCGCTTGCCCGTGCCATAATATCGCGATGCAGCAAGTCAGTGAGCTCGATAATTTGCCCCTTTTCTATCGCTCCCTGTTCTATCAAACTTTTGAGCGGCTCCTGTTCATCGACAAAAATCTGCTCGACTGAGTTGACGACTATTGTCGACGCTGCGAGAGCGCATTGCTGGTCGATCTCCTGACGTGGGAAATGCTTATCTGGTGAAGCCACCGTCACCAGATGCTGACCAGGTTCAATCCATTCGCCCCGTAGTACCGGATCTTTCGCATTCGTGCATGCGACTACGATGTCGGCACCAGTTATTAGTTCCTGTGGTGATTCCATCGAGACAATGGGGACGTTGCACTTAGCTGAAAGCCGATCTACAATCATCTTGCGTCGAGAAGCGGTTCTCACGAAAAAGCGAATCTCTTCTAGATTCGGGAATACTTCGAGAAAGCACGTGGCGTGCGCTACAGCTTGTTCGCCGCCGCCCATAAGCGAAAGAACCCTACTGTCCGACCGCGCCATCATCTGAGACGCGATAGCACTAGTGGCGGCAACTCGCAGAGGAGAAAGAATGTGGTCCTGAATGATGCCGTAGGGCGTACAAGTATCCGCATCGAAAAGCATTACAAAGCCCGAGAAATCGCCCGGAAACTCCATTTTTCCATCATCGGACAATTGTACGGTCGCTACGTCGGTTCGAACGGCTATGGTTCGCTCACCTTCATGCCACGCAGCCATCGAATTGTGCCAAAGATATCTATTCGGACTTTTTTCGACATAGATCCGGCGTCGGGGGAGGCTGTGAGCCTCATTGAGCGAGACGTTGGCAAGAGCACTGCGAATCGCGAAAATTGCCTCGGCCGGCGAGATGAGGTCGAGAGCGCGGCCATCATTTACGTAATAGGTCTGACCCTTGTCCAAAGCTTTAGGAGTCATGACTCCAGGCTTTCGATCGCACCGGAGATCTCCATCCGCTCCTGTCGGAGCCTCGGTGTGCCAGTACCGCCGCCAGCCACCGCCATGGCGCCCAGCTGGGATTCTCGGAGGTTGCGTTGTGGGATCGGGCTTATGTCGGCTCGTTCCCAAGCTTGATCAAGTATATCATGTGACGCGTTGAGATGCAAGGGACGCGTCCTTCCGGAGCCGTTCGGCAGACGCGCCGACAGGGCCAGCCCCGGCCCCCGACGACAGCGCACCGGCGGTGACCGGGACCGCCCCAGGTGCCCGAGCTCCGCTGCCGCCTTGTGGAAGCTGAGCCCCATGGCGTTGGGCCCTACCTGCGAGGTTTGCTCGGGGTGAGGACGCTGGACCCTGCGCCTGCACTTGGTGGAGAACGGCGCCGCCTGGCGCCTGCCCGATCGGCGACTCTCTCGTATGGAACAACTTGTCAAGCCCCCCGAATTGCGGGGCTCCCGGCATGGATGTGGGTGGATCGGGCACCCCTTCGCGGCGAAGCCGCAGGTCAACAGGCCTGTTTGGCAATGCCCACCGCTGGCGTAAGTC
>JAJYVK010000353.1 GCA_021792075.1 Actinomycetes bacterium
ACAGATTCTGCTTGCCCTTCTGGCTAAGGCCGTACCGCAGATCAATGTCTTTATCTTTGGAATGCCGCTTCAGATAATCATGGCGTTGATTGGAGTGAGTGTCGCGCTCATTGCCCTTCCGAGCGACGTGACGAACATGGTTGGCAAGGCGTTTGCCCAACTCTACGGGGGTTTTTAGTGCCGGACAAGTCACAACGCACTGAAAAGCCAACGCCCAAGCACCGAAAGGAGATGCGGGAAGAGGGGACAGTTGCCAGGTCGGCGGAGCTTGGAGGTTGGGCGAGCCTGCTCTTGATCTCGTCCTTTCTTCCACAGCTCGGTGGCAGCGTAGCTGCGCGGGTCGTCGGGTTTACGCAGGAAACGGCCGATGCAATGGCACATCCTGGCATGGGAAAGGCGGCGGGGCTGATTGGCAAAGGACTTTCGACCGCCGCGGTTTCAGCTTTGCCGATTGTGTTGTTCGGAGGATTACTTGCGGTTGCTATTGCAGTTGCGCAAGTCGGCCTAGTGTTCACTCCCAAAGCCATGCGGATGAAGTTCTCTCGGATTTCGCCTAAGTCAGGCTTCAGTCGAATGTATTCGAGCCAGGGGATCTGGACCCTCGGAAAGACCATTCTGAAACTGGTCGTCCTTGCCGCCGTGGGCTATTTGGTGATTCATCAGATGGTGGCGGGATTACTTGGCGGTGGCACATTGCCTCTCCAACAGACTCTGCTCGCGGCATCGTCAACGCTAGTCAAGCTGATGCGCATAATAGGGTTTCTAGCGCTTGCAATTGCTGGAGCCGACTACTACGTCGAAAGGCGGAAATATCAGCAGGACCTGCGAATGACCAAACAGGAGATAAAGAAGGAGTTTCGCGAAAATGAAGGCTCCCCCGAGATGCGCAGGGCACAGAAGAGCAAAGCGCGTCAGCTCTCGCGTCAGCAGGTCATGGCAGCCGTAGCTCGCGCCGATGTTGTGGTGACTAACCCAACCCACTTTGCGGTTGCAGTCGCTTATGACCGCAACACAGATCGTGCTCCACGGGTGGTGGCAAAGGGGGCAGATTTCAACGCGATTGCCATACGCGAACGGGCCAGAAGCTGTGGAGTGGTGATTGTCGAGAACCCGCCACTGGCAAGAACGCTTCACGCAACCTGCGAGGTCGATGACGTCATCCCGCCCAAGCTGTATGCCGCAGTGGCTCGCTTGCTGGCCTTCGTATACTCTTTATCGTCTACGGCACGAGTTTTCAACGACGTGCAAAGAATGCCTGTTTGAGGCAGGAGGGAATTTAGGTCAAAGCCTCTCAATTCTGAGCCGCTTTGGGTCGTGAAAAGAGTCGGCAGGAAAGCCGAGCCATGTCCAGGGACGGACGTGAAGTGACTGATTCGTCCTGGAGTGTGCTGTGCAGCTTGAGATTACCGGACTACAAAATGGCTGAAGCACCCGGCTCTGGTGTCAGCCAGTGGGCTCAGGTTTCCCGAATGGCGGTTCCTCTATCTGTGGTCGCGGTGGTTGTCGTCTTGGTGATTCCCCTTCCGACCTTTCTTATTGACCTGCTGATAACTGCAAACATTACCGCCTCGGTACTGGTGCTGCTTACCGCCATGCAGGTTAAGCGGCCCTTGGATTTTTCTGTCTTTCCAACACTGGTGCTGATTGCCACCATGTTTCGGCTCGCACTCAACGTTGCTGTGACTCGCCAGGTGCTGCTGCACGGCTATGCGGGGGTTGTAGTAGAGAGTTTCGGTCACTTTGTCATAGGCGGTTCAATAGTTGTTGGACTGGTTGTCTTTTTCATCTTGATTATCATTCAGTTCGTCGTGATTACCTCGGGATCAGGCCGGGTGGCCGAGGTGGCCGCTAGATTCACTTTGGATGCAATGCCTGGAAAACAGATGGCAATAGATGCCGACCGGGCGTCAGGGGCTATCGATGAGCAGGAAGCGCACCGTCGCAGACAGGAGATCGCCGACGAAGCAGACTTCTACGGAGCTATGGATGGTTCATCCAAGTTCGTCCGTGGTGACGCGATAGCCGCAATAGTCATAACAATGGTAAACCTGCTCGGAGGTCTGACGATCGGGATTGTGCAGCGCCATATAGCTGTCACGCAGGCGATCGATACATACAGCCTTTTGTCAGTGGGTGACGGATTGGTCTCTCAAATACCGGCGCTTTTGCTCTCGCTCTCGACCGGCATCATCGTGACCAGGGCAGCAGGTGAGCACGATCTCGGCCACAGCGTAGTGCAGCAGCTCTCTCGCTTCAGGCGTGTGGTGCGTACGGCTGGCATCATCATGGCGATACTTGCGATAGTGCCCGGTCTGCCTAGGCTACCGTTTCTTATCGTCGGCGGCCTGGTGTTTTTTCTCGGAGGCCGGCTTCCCCATGATGGGGCGGAGCAGGATCTCAAGGCTGAGGCAGGTCCTATAGAAGTACCAGATGAGACGCCAGAAGCACTTGCCGCCGCAATGAGTGTGGAGCCTTTGAGTCTGGAGCTTGGGATAGAGCTGATCGATCTGGTGCAGCCGGAGCGTGGTGGGGACCTACTTGATCGGGTGAAGCTGTTGCGACGAAACATAGCAAATGAGCTTGGCATCGTCATGCCAAGAGTACACACCAGGGATAACCTCGACCTGCCAAACAGCGATTACGCGATCAAAGTTCACGGGGTCGAGGTTGCACGAGGACAGGCGCCTCGTGGGAAGCTGCTGGCTATCGGAGCAAATTTGGACGGTCTCACTGGAATAGACACCAGAGACCCTGCGTTTGGGGGGAGGGCGAAGTGGATCCCGGTCGGCCTCAGCCACCAGGCTGCTGTAGCCGGTGTGACGGTAGTCGATCGATCCGCGGTCGTGACGACGCATTTGGCGGAGATTGTTCGCGAACATGGCGGTAGCCTTCTTTCGCGCCAGGATACCAAGCTCCTGCTGGATTCGCTCAGAGGCAGCAACCCGGTCGTGCTGGAGGAGATGACTGCAGCGAATCTGACGCTAGGCGATATCCAGGGTGTCTTGAGAGAGCTGCTCGAAGAGGGCGTGCCGGTGCGGGATCTGGTTCGTATTGTCGAGGCTTTGACCGAACAGGCGAGAACTCAGCAGAAAGATCTCGATTCCCTTGTGGAGGCCGCTCGGCTGGCAATTGCCAGCACCATTGGATCCTTGTACGAAAAGGACGGCACGATATGGGTCATAACGTTTTCGCCTGTTCTGGAACAGGGACTTCTCACCATGTTGAGAACTGGCGAGCGGGGCCGGAGGACACTAGGGATAGCGGCAGCAGAAGCCGAAGCGATTGTACGTGAAATCGGACGTCTTCTCCGTGAAGCCGAAGCAGAGGCTGGCAGCCCGGTGGTGCTTTGCGCCACCAAACTTCGCC
>JAJYVK010000354.1 GCA_021792075.1 Actinomycetes bacterium
AGATTGGCAAGAACTTCCCTGTAACTCGTGGATTTGTTGCTGATCCCAAGTTGACCCTTGGTAAGCTCACCAGTGAGCTTTCGCAGCAGATGACGACAGAGCAACGGCACATGGCACGGCAACGCTCTGCGGCGCTTGGGCGGAAGAAAGAGCAGGAGCTTGCTACAGAGATAGCCCAGGATCAGCTCGTGCGCGAAGAAATTCCTCTGCGCACCTCCCGCTTTATGGAGGAGCTTGCTGCTCAGTTGCCATCTGACGCCGTGATTTTCGATGAAGCCTTGACCTGCTCCCCAGAGCTTGTCCGCTACATTCCTCCCAATGTACCTGGGCAATACTACCAGACGCGTGGTGGATCGCTTGGAGTAGGCATTCCTGGTGCGATCGGTATAAAACTAGCGCATCCTGATAAGACTGTCATTGGGTTTACCGGAGATGGTGGTAGCATGTATACCATTCAAGCTTTGTGGACGGCCGCACACCACCATGTTGATGCGAAGTTCGTCATTTGTAATAACCATAGCTATAAGCTACTGAAACTCAATATCCAGCAGTACTGGCGTGAGCGCGGAATTCCAGAACATAGTTTTCCCCGTTCTTTCGATCTGACAACTCCTGACATCCAATTTGCAGCGATGGCACGATCAATGGGGGTTGAGGCGATACGGGTTGAGCGTCCCGACGAGGTTGCACAGGCGATTCGTCGAGCGCTTGGGCATCGAGGGCCGTTCTTGATCGATCTTGTGCTCGGTAGTGACGTGCCAGGACATATTAGTGATTGTAAATGCGGGCAGTAATCCAGGCAATGCGATTGAGGAAATTCTGGCGATGTAACAAAGAAAGGCTTGCTGAGTGTGAGTAGTGAATTTGCACCTTTAAGGAATGATGAAATTCGGACATTTGCAGTCGACTGGTATCGGAAGTTGGATGTCCATGCTCCTTTTGAGGAGCTTGTGACGATGGTCGCCCCAACGGGATTGGAGATGCAGTTTCCAGAAGGAACGATGCGTGGTATCGAAGATTTTAAGCACTGGTATGAGACTGTTACCCATCGTTTTTTTGATGAGGTCCATACTGTCAAGGCAGTCGAATCTTCGATCGGCGAGCAGCGCGCGACAGTCAAGGTGGTTGTCAATTGGCAAGCGAAAATTTGGGATCCCCCCGCACCAAACAGCGTGTGGCTGGGCTTTGATGCGTACCAAACGTGGGTTGTCGAACGCTCAACATCGACCGGACAACTGATGATCTGCCGCTATGTTGTTGACCGACTTGATCCTATGGAAGGCTCAGCAAATCTGTGACCGTCGCTACGCTGGCTCTTCCTAGAGCGGTGTTTGAGCGATGAAGAGTAATAGTGTTGAGAACAGTGCCTGCGCTTTCCAGAAGGTGCGGGCGTGCTAGTCAGTACTAATGTACTATTGTGCTGGATTAGTCCTACGAATTAGACTCATACACCACGATGCGTCGTGCGTATCAAGCAAGAGGGAAAAGTACATGGCCTTAGAAAATAGAGCCTGCGTGCTGCGACAACAACCCTGTGGAATGTGAGCGGCGTTGTAGGAATGCTAGGGAAATCTGTCTGATCCTATAATGTGCAGGAGATGTGAGATGTCCGTTGAACAGAATAAGGCCATTGTGCAGGTGTATTTCGACCAGGTTCTGAATCAAGGTAAGCTAGAAGCAATCGATCAGCATTTTACCCATGATTTCCAATTCCATATCACGACGCTGCCGTTGCCAGTAAAAGGTCGGGAAGGGGAGAAGAATTTCGTCACGACGCTCCGCACGGCCTTCCCCGATCTGTGTTTCTTGGTTGACCATATAATCGCTGAGGGAGAGAAAGTCTTTGCTCGTTGGCACCTTGAAGGAACCCACAAAGGGGACTTTCTTGGTTTCCCGCCGAGTGGAAACAGGGTTGTGGATGTTGGCAATGATATCTTCCACTTGCGTGATGGCAAGATCACAGAAGTTTGGGTAAACGAGGATAGCTTAGGGCTTATGCAGGCTATGGGAGTACTGCCTACGCTCTCAGGAGCGGTTCACGAGGAGCCATCTTGGCGGTCCAAGAACATCCCCGCACAACCATCCTCGCCGGAGAGCAACAAGGCAGTGGTGCGCCGGTATTTCTATGAGATTATGAACGAAGCCAATGAGAGGACCATTGAAGAAATTATTTCTCCCGATTTTCTCTTTACCATTCCAACACACGGACCTGCTCGAGGGCCAGAAGGTGAGAAAGAAGAGGTTCGATTTCTCCATACTGCTTTTCCGGATGTCCACTTCTATATTGAGGATGAATTCGCAGATGATCAGCGCGTCGCTGTACGCTGGGTAGCTCGTGGCACCCACCTTGGTGATTTCATGGGGATTCCTCCGAGTGGACGACGTTTCTGGATTGATGGGATAGGAAGCTATCACGTTATTGATGGGAGACTCGTCGAAAGCCTTGTCAATGAAGATAGCCTCAA
This sequence comes from Actinomycetes bacterium, assembly GCA_021792075.1. Lineage (GTDB taxonomy): Bacteria > Actinomycetota > Acidimicrobiia > Acidimicrobiales > Acidimicrobiaceae > SCQM01. The sequence continues at coordinate 2,466 of JAJYVK010000354.1, forward strand.
CCTTCTTGTTCAAATTGGTGCAGTTCAGTTGCCGTCGGGTAAATGAGTAATGCTATGGAAAGCTATGACAATCGGCGTAGCGTTGAGCGATACTTTGAAGAGGCTTGGAATCAGGGGAACATCGCGGCCATTGATGAGATCATCGCAGCCGATTTTGTTGGCACGATGCCACCGCCAAATCAACCGTTGCGCGGTCCAATGGGGGTTAAGGAGTTCGTTACCGCTGATCGATTGGCGTACCCTGATTTGCACTTTACTCTTGAGGAGACTGTAGCTGAGGCCAATAAGGTCGTAGCACGTTGGACAATGCGTGGAACACACTTAAACCAATGGAAAATTTTTCCTCCGACCGGTAAATCGATCGAGTTCTGTGGCGTGACAATTTTTACTATCAAAGATAGCCAAATCCATCGCTTTTTTGTTATCTCAGATGCACTTGGTTTGCTACAACAGCTCGGAGTTCTTGTCATTCGCTCGTGAATGAATAGGCATTAGGAAAAGGAAGTACGATGGGCATAGAGGAAAATAAGGCACTTGTACACCGGTTCTTTACCCGCGCGTGGGAGGGAGATCTCACGGCGGTTGATGAGCTGATAGCTCCCGATTCGATTGATCACTCCACCGTGGGAGGGAAAGCAAAAGTAGCGACTGGTGCAAATAGCTTCAAGCAGATCATCTCCATGTTTCGTACGGCTATGCCAGACCTTAAGCTGACGATCCTTGACGAAATTGCCGAAGGTGACAAAGTTGTGCATCGCTGGCAGATTGTCGGCACGAACACGGCTCCACTGATGGGTATTCCTCCAACGGGAAAACAGATTACGTTCACCGGGACTACGGTTGTGCGAGTGGCTCGTGGCAAGATTGCAGAGCGGTGGGCTAATCTTGATGAA
>JAJYVK010000355.1 GCA_021792075.1 Actinomycetes bacterium
AAGCACGGAATAGTCTTGTGTTGCGTTCGACTGGCTGCCATTCTGTGAGGCTGTGTCAACAGCTGTAGCTGTTTGACCCGCCAGGTGGACGCTGAATCCGGGCGGGGCGTGGATCGAGGCCATCGCATTGCGAATGTTGGAGACGACTGTGGCGATCTTAGCTGCATCGAATTCGGAAGTGCTCGATACGATCTCGCTCTGAATCGCCTTGTTATCAGGAGCGATCCCCGCCACCTTCGCGCTCACCACCGTCGGAACGGTGGCGACCTTACTGTTGATTGCGGCAATGGTCGCCAGGTCGCTTTGGGTAAGGGTACCAGAACCGGTTGCCCCAACCATGACGATCATTGAATAGTTGGAATTCTGAAGAGGTTTGGCGAGATTCGCCGCAGTGACGCTGGGTGAGTTTTGCGGAAGGAAGGCCTGGTTGTTCGTCTTTACGACGCTTGAAATCGATGGAAGGAACTTGATAGCGGCGAACGATCCCACGATCCAGATGATGACAACGAGCCATCTGAACTGGACCGAGAAGCGTCCTATTTTCGTGAATATCTTGTTCAAAAGAGGTTACCTCAGGGAACGTAGGGGGGCGAATGGTTGCAAGAGGGTCGTTGGAGGCCGATCTCTAGACTGGCTCTACGTCAGTGTCTTTATGGTTGGAGTGGTCGTTCGATTCAGTTTCACCTTGAGCTTCGATGGCTTCAAGGAGAAGTTCAAGGTCACGCAAGAACGCCTCAGACCTTTTTGGCCCCAGCACTGCCAGGCCCTTCTCTAGAGCCTGAACTTTTGTGGTGAACACCTCCTTGATGATGGGCTCTATATTGGGTGATACTGAGACTATTGTTCTCCTGTGGTCCGAAGGGTCTTCCTTTCTTATCACCAGCTCGGAGGTTGCCATCTGGGTGACCGACAGACTTGCCGTGGTGAGGGTTACTCCGAGATTGTTCGCCAATTCGCTCACGGACATTGGCCCATTTATTGCTAGATGAAATAGAGCCATCACGTGACGGGGTGCGGGCGGCTCGCCGCCCAATCCGAAATTCCTTATCCCCGACGGGCGCAAATGGCGAAAGATCGTAAAAAGGCTCATCAGCACCTTTTGAGCGTTTTGTGACGTCTCTGTCGCTTGTATCTCTTTACCGCTAAGCATGAAGACAACCTGTCTTGAATGGGCAAAATATTTTGTTCCTAATACTATTTTATCACTAAAATATAGCTGCTGCGGCCGCAGTCTGTTCGAAGATCGGAGCTGCCCGCTAGCCTGGCGCTAGGCTGGCGTTGTATTTCCGGTCGTTCGATCTTTGAGATGCCCGAACCTCATTTGATCGATTTGATCAGCGGTTGGATCTCCTGGAGCTGGGAAATGACCTTGGCGGCGAGTTGCCTGACGGTGGTTGGGATAGCTCTGTTGTTCGTTCGCTTTTAATGCTTGGGGAAATAGCCGGGGTAAATTTCTGCTTTATCGATCGGTATCCGCCCCTCAATTCTTCGGCGTCACGGACCGTAACAGGATCTAGGAATTCCCTCTTTTGGGAGCGGTGAAAAGTGATTGCACTCAAGAAGCTTGACGGATCGGTTATGTATCTAAACGAAGACCTCATAGAGCGCGTTGAAGATGGGGCCGATGGGCAGTCAGCGGTATACATGATTAATGGAGGTCACGTGGTAGTGGCAAACGACTCTGCCAACGTGGTCGACAAGATCCGAACCGAGAAGGCGGCCTTGTTGCGCAGAGTGCGCCAGGCGTCGCAGGATCACAGCTCCGCAGCGATGATAACGCGTCCATCCGTTCCTGAAATGACGTTGTTGGCTCAGGTGAGAGATCAATGACGCCGATAGGAATCGTACTCGCACTGGTAGCGCTCATAGGCGCTATGACGATGGATCACGAGAACCTTGGTTCTCTGATCAAGATTTCGTCACTCCTTCTCGTGGTGGGAGGAAGCATTGGCGCGACTATGGCTGGCTTCGAGGGCAGGCGGCTCAAGGCCATTCCAAGGGCATTTTTGAAAGCTATGAAGCCGAGTAAAGGTCCAGACACACGTGCGACGATTGAGGCTCTTTTGGCGATTGCAAAAGAGGCTCGAACCAACCCTTTGGTCCTAGAGGAGTTTGAGACCGATGATATCTTCCTCAAGAAAGGGATACAGCTCATAATATCCACGTCAGAACCCGAGCGGGTGAATGAGCTCATGGCGTCGGAGATCGAAGGGCTTAGGCTGCGTCACGACACGGCAGCAAAATTCTTTTCGGATATAGCAGGGTTTTCACCGACCTTTGGAATCTTGGGAACGGTAGTCGGCCTCATCGGCGTTCTTGGGCAGCTGAGCTCGCCGGGAAAGCTCGGTCCGGCAATCGCTTCCGCCTTCACTGCAACGCTCTGGGGGGTGCTGCTGGCGAATGCAGTATGGTTGCCGATCTCGAACAAGCTGCGCCGTCTATCCACTGAAGAGGTGTCATTTCGCGAGATGGTGGTCGAGGGGCTTTTGACTATGCAGCTGAATGTTTCTACGACTGAACTCAAAGACCGTCTCTATGCGTACCTTTCGCCGTCAGAGCGCGAGCAGGCATCCAACAATAGAGGGTCTATAGGAGAGGCTCCGGATGAGGCTGCGTGAGATCGGACGGCATGATGAAGGGTATTACCTCTTTTGGACGTTCCGGCGGTTCCCATGGGGCCGGAGAGGGCGGGCACGGCGACGCGAGTGGAGAGAGATGGCTGCTCACCTATGCGGACATGATCACACTACTCCTGGTTCTATTCATTGTCTTGTTCGCAATCTCCACCGTCGACCAAGCGAAGTATCAGGAGTTCAAGCAGTCTGTCACAAACGCAGTTCTTTCCCGAACGCCTCACGGTGCAACAGATGTGACCTCGCCATCAAAGAGCACTTTGACCCATCCTTTGAGCACGCCCAACCAGCTGGCAGAGATACAACAGCAGCTGGAGAGTTCTCTGAATTCTCAGGGGCTGCTCGGAGATGTGAAAATCGCTACCGACTCATCGGGTTTAGTAGTCGGTTTGGTAACCGACTCGACGTTCTTTGGCACAGACTCGGCAGACCTTACACAGATCGGCCGACAGATTGTGGATACGGTGGCCGTGGTGATAAGAGCGTATCCAAACGCAATCGAGGTAGCCGGCTACACGGACAACCAACCCATCACCGGGGGGCCTTACGCGAGCAACTGGGCATTGTCCGCTGCGCGAGCAACGACCGTCGTGGTGCGCATGACCAAGAGCGATGGTGTGAATCCGAGCCAAGTGGCCTTGATCGGTTACGGTCAATACCACCCGCTGGTACCCGACTCTTCCCCGAATGCTCTGGCACAGAATCGACGAGTGAACATCGTCAT
>JAJYVK010000356.1 GCA_021792075.1 Actinomycetes bacterium
CTCGCCCTGGGGCCCTGGGCGTCCCGGTTGGCACACTGAATGCGTTGTCATGTCGGTGGATATTTTGGGGGAGGAATTCGACCTGCACGGGGGTGGGCTAGATCTCTCCTTTCCCCACCACGAGAATGAACGCGTACAGGCGGAGGCGATGCACTACAAGTTCTCTCGACACTGGGTTCACAATGGCTTTGTAATGGTGGGTAGCGAGAAGATGTCGAAGTCCTTGGGCAACTTCACAACTCTCGACGAACTCTTGGAGAGCACCGACCCCAGGGCGTACCGGCTTCTGGTGCTGCAGTCGCATTACCGCTCGCCTTTGGATGTCAATCCGCAAACCGTCTCTGAAGCGTCAAGAGCGCTGGCACGTCTCGATTCGACCCACCAGAGGGTTATCGAAAGCGGCATCGACCTGTCCAGCGCTCATTTGGACGAGGAGGAATTGCAGCGGTTCCGCGACGCTATGGACAACGATTTGGATACGCCGACAGCGACCGCCCGGCTTTTTGAACTCAGGTCGAGGGTCAACCAGCTTTTGGACGATCAGATGATGGAGCAGGCGGCTAAGACGTGCGCCACAATGGAGCATCTGTTCGGGGCCCTTGGATTGGACCTCGTCGGAGCCAAAGAAGCCGACCTTCCCGATGATGTGAAAGCTTTGCTTGAACAGAGGGAGTCTGCACGCAATGACAAAGACTATGTTCGCTCCGACCAGCTGAGGAAGGAGCTGGCTGCTCTCGGCTTTTTGGTCGAGGACACCTCGTTTGGACAAAAAGTGAAGAAAACCTGAATCCTTGGCTCAGCTAGATTTTCTGAGGCGTTCATGGGGAAATCCCCTGTCAGTTCTGTGTCACAGATAACGTGGAGTCCGTGCTAGCAGGTCAATCAGCGAACGCAGCTGTGTCTGCTGAGCAATCTAGTAGTATTCGGCTTCGAATTATTTATCTAAAGATCAACGGCAAAATTTCCGATTTGATGCGTTTGATCGTGTTTTGGGAACGCATTTTAAAAAATAATTGTGGCTAAGCATATAGCGCAGGTGCTATCGTGGCAATTTGAGAAGGGGTAGCCGACCCATCTGAATGTTGTCTGAGACAGACTTTTTCTTGTGACTTTGGAAATTCCCTTCTTGTTTGTAGTTGCTTTTTTAGAAGGGAGATCGCCACAGTGGCGACCGGTACTGTAAAGTGGTTCAACTCTGAGAAGGGCTTTGGCTTCATTTCTCAGGACAATGGTGCAGATGTTTTTGTTCACTTTAGTGCCATTCAAATGAATGGTTACAGAGTTTTGGAAGAGGGTCAGGTTGTAGAATTCGAGGTCCAGGAGGGCCCGAAGGGTCTGCAAGCTGTTGACGTTCGAGTCTCGTAACCTTTAATTTTCCTGCAACATCTTTTCGGCAAACTGCGTTAGTTGAACTAAGAACGTCTTGTTCTTAGTTCAACCGACTAATTGACCTGGTACTTACTCATTGGTAACATGTGTAGGAGATTTGGTTGAGAGGAAGTTTCGCCGTGGGAGAGTTTTCGTTGCAGTTGAATGAGGATCAGCTTGGCATCAAGCAATGGGTTCATGACTTTGCGGAAAAGGTGATTCGTCCGGCGGCATCTGAATGGGATGAACGCGAGGAGACGCCTTGGCCGATCATTCAAGAGGCTGCAAAGATTGGTCTTTACTCATTTGATTTCATAGCCAATGGATATGCAGATCCGACTGGCCTTACCCTTGCGCTTGTCAATGAGGAGATGGCCTGGGGAGATGCCGGAATCACGCTTGCTATTTTTGGCTCGACGCTTGCTGTCGTAGGTATCATGGCCAACGGGACTCCGGAGCAGATAGGCGAGTGGATACCGCAATGCTTTGGTTCGGCTGACAGCCCTCAGCTTGCAGCGTTCGCCGTGAGCGAACCCGATGCTGGCTCAGACGTCTCTTCTTTGCGCACCAGGGCTGTTTATGATGAGGTTTCGGACACATGGACGCTGGATGGGACGAAGACTTGGATCACCAATGGCGGAATCGCTGGCGTCCACGTCGTGGTTGCTAGCGTGGATCCATCACTTGGGGCACGGGGGCAGGCGTCCTTCGTGATTGGACCCGGGACCAAGGGCTTGTCCATGGGCCAGAAGTTCAAAAAGCTTGGCATTCGGGCATCGCATACTGCCGAAGTTGTTCTCGATAACTGCAGGATTCCGGGTTCGGCATTATTGGGCGGCAAAGAGGCCCTGGATGAGAGATTGGCGCGTGCCAAAGAGGGCAAGAGATCGCAGTCACAAGCGGCGATGGCTACCTTTGAGGCGTCGAGGCCAATAGTCGGTTCACAGGCGCTTGGGATTGCCCGGGCTGCCTATGAGTTTGCCCTGGACTATGCGAAACAGCGATCGCAGTTCGGAAGGCTCATAATTGAGAACCAGGGAATTGCCTTCAAGCTTGCCGACATGGCAACAAAGATCGATGCCGCAAGGCTCTTGGTGCACAGGGCCGCTTGGATGGCGGCAAATAAGATTCCATTCGATGCGGCACAAGGCTCGATGTCAAAGCTATTTGCGGGCGAGACGGCTGTGAAGGTCACCGAGGAGGCGATACAGATTCTTGGCGGATATGGCTATGTTCGCGAGTATCCGGTACAACGCTGGTATCGCGATGCCAAGATCTATACCATTTTCGAGGGCACGTCAGAGATCCAGAGGCTGATTATCGCACGGGCAATCTCAAAGGTGCATATTCGCTAACTGAACGGGGTCGAGAATCCAGCTCTGAAAATCAATCAGTTGTCGCTCGATTGCCGTCAGAGAAACTACTTTTTGTCTTTCTTGACGGTGGCGGCGATGAATGTCTGGTCTTCGAGTTCAAATTGCTCGTCCATAACTAAAGATCGTCTCTTTTAGGCAAAGCCCCGCCAGGGTCAAACAAGAAATCACAAAAAACTATGCGCATATGGGCTTGTGACCGGAGCATGCTCAATTACAGAGGTGTTAGTCTCTGCGGACTCCGCGTAATCCTGCCCAGGCAAGGTCAGTAACGCGTCTGGCCCAGAGGGAGGCATCGGTGTCCTCGTAAGAGATTGGTTCAAATGGCGGGTATTTCACTGGATCGAGGGTGGCTAGCCATCTCCTGACCGTCCCCTCTGCCAGGGAGATCACCCCGAGTGCCACAAACCTTCTTTGAGTCTCGTCGAGGTCGGCTTCGATCTTGGAGGTCACCAGATCTGCTATCTCGTTTTCGATCTGCATGACGGCATCCCGAAATTCAGGATCGCGGCGTGGTCCTGAGCCGAAGAGCAGCTCGTAGCCGGCTCTGGATTCGCACGCAAAGCGGAAATAGGCTTCAAACCCGAGTTCGACTCGCTGATGAAGTGTTTGAG
>JAJYVK010000357.1 GCA_021792075.1 Actinomycetes bacterium
CGTCCTTGTGTCTATGCGCATCCCGAGCAGCGTGTTGACCAGGGTGAGGCCGCTAGCCCCGGCCTCGATGGCGCTTTCAGCGACATTTATCAGCTCATGAGTATTAGGAGATAATTTGGCAAATAGGGGCAACCGATAACCCCGAAACTGCTCCATCACCGCCTCAGTCGCCTGTGCAGAATGAGCAAACATCTTCGACCTGTCCTCGACATTGGGACACGAGAGGTTAATCTCCACAGCTACGACAGCTTCGGGCATCTCCTCGATTTCAGCTCTTGCAAGCGCAAAATCCTCAACTGTCCTTCCCCAGATCGAGATCATCACCTTGGCACCCGAAGACACGAGATCGGGAAGAAAATCCCGCTTCCACTTCTCAATGCCCGGCCCTTGAAGTCCTACGGAGTTGAGCATTCCGGGTCCTGCCCCAACAATCCTTGGCGCAGCATTGCCTTCCCAGCTGAAATGTGCCAGCGATTTGACTGCTATACAGCCCAACTCCGAAAGGTCCATGTACTCCCTGAGTTCAGCGCCATGTCCGGATGTGCCTGCGGCACTCATTACCGGGTTGACGAGGTTCAACGGACCAACCGAGGTGGAAAGATCTACCTTGGACACTGGGCCTCCACGCCAAACGCTAGTTGCATCTCGACCCAATTCCTGGTTCGCCGCTTTTGTGATAATCCTGTAAAGCGAGAACGTCAAGCTTCTTACCAGACCATTCGACCATACCTGAAACAGCAGCCCTAGCTGCAGCCATCGTGGTGACGCAGGCCACCTTGTTCCCCAACGCAGCCGTACGGATATGGTGGCCATCGCTTCGAGGACCGGAACCGCGCGGGGTATTGACGACAAGGCCCACCTCACCGGAGGAGATGAGTTCAACGGGATCACTTTCAGTGCCGTTTCTCCTATCGCCAAGCTTGGAAACCACTTTTTCAACTGGAAGGCCAGCTTCCGTGAATGCGCGTGCCGTTCCGGCCGTCGCAGCAAGCTTGAATCCCACCCCCACAAGCGCTCTGGCGAGAGTGATTCCGACGGCCTTGTCGCGATCGGCGAGAGAAAGAAAGACGAGTCCATCTGATGGCAGTCTGGTGCCAGCAGCGAGCTGCGACTTGACAAAAGCCATTTCAAAGGTCAAATCCACCCCCATGACTTCGCCGGTCGACCGCATTTCGGGACCCAATAAGATATCCGAAGAGGGAAAGCGCGAAAAGGGCAGCACAGCCTCCTTCACGCAGGAGTAATTCATCACTTCGGCCGGGACGAACTGGCCAGTCTCTCTGAGCTCTCTCAGGGTTTTGCCCACCATTGCCAGCGCGGCCAATTTTGCCAGCGGGACACCTGTAGCTTTTGCCACGAACGGCACAGTCCTTGATGCTCTAGGATTTGCTTCAATGACGAAAACCTGTCCCGATTTCACCGCAAACTGAATGTTGATCAAGCCCACGACCGACAGAGCGTCGGCAATCGATCTCGCGTAATCGCGGATGACCTCCTTAGTCTGTTCGGACAGGGTCGGAGGAGGTATTGCGCATGCGGAGTCGCCTGAATGAACCCCTGCTTCCTCTACATGCTCCATTATCGCTCCAATATAGAGAGCGCCTTCCCTATCCCGAAGAGCATCGACGTCAACCTCAATCGCATCCTCTAGAAAACGGTCTACAAGCACAGGACTCCGCGTAGCATGGGCACCTTCCGCATGGAGCTGGGCGAGACGTGCCATTGCAGCCTTTAGCTGCTCCTCATCGTATACAATCTCCATAGCCCTTCCACCGAGAACGTACGAGGGGCGGACAAGCACCGGATAGCCAATTCTTTGAACCACCTGCAACGCCTGTTCCAGATCATAAACAGTGGCGCCCGCAGGTTGCGGGATGTCGAGCCTCGAGCACAGGTCGGACCACCTTTGTCTGTCCTCTGCGATGTCAATCGCCTCAGGGGAGGTCCCCAGCACAAGGCTTGGATCTATCGAACTTGCAATCTTAAGCGGCGTCTGGCCTCCTAGGGCGACTATCACTCCTACGAACTCGCCGCCACCCTTGGTCCGCGCCTGCTCGGACTCGATCACGTTGGCGACATCTTCCGGGGTGAGGGGTTCTACATAAAGCCGATTCGACGTGTCGTAGTCCGTGGAGACAGTCTCAGGATTGCAGTTCACCATGACCGTTTCATAACCGGCCTCTCTGAGCGCAAAGCTCGCGTGGACACAACAGTAATCGAACTCGATCCCCTGGCCGATCCTGTTTGGACCTGATCCAAGAATCACGACGCGCTTGCCTTCTGTCACCGCCACTTCATCTTCGTCCTCGTAGGTCGAATAATGGTAAGGCGTGAAGGCTTCGAACTCCGCCGAACAAGTATCGACAGCCTTGAAAGTAGTCCTAATTCCCAGCCCAAGCCGATGCTTTCTCACCTCTGATTCGGTGGCCCCGGTAAGGTAGGCGATCTGACCATCGGAGAATCCCATTCTCTTCGCCCTTGTGATCTCGGCCTTGGTGAGTTCGCCAAGACCTCTCCTTTCCAACCGGAGACGCGTCCGCGAGATCTGAAGAATCTGGGACAGGAACCAGGGATCCACTTTGCATGCGCGGTACACCTGGTCGACGGTTGCGCCGCGACGCAAGGCAGACTCAATTTGGAAAGGACGGGCAGGGGTGGCCACTTTGATGAGCTCCAGAAGTTCCTCTATGGGAACAGAATCAACCGCTTCTTCTGCAGGGTCGCCGTTGAGCCCGCTTCTGCCAAGCTCGATGGAGCGAAATGCCTTCTGTATCGACTCCGCAAAGGTCCTTCCAATCGCCATCGCCTCGCCAACGGATTGCATTCTGGTGCCTAGAACGTCCTGGACGCCTGGAAATTTCTCAAAGGCCCATCTGGGTACCTTTGTCACGACGTAATCGATTGTAGGTTCAAAGGATGCCGGGGTTACCATTGTGATGTCGTTTCGCACCTCTGCCAGGCTGTAGCCGATTGCCAGCTTTGTGGCAATCTTGGCGATCGGAAACCCCGTCGCCTTAGAAGCCAGTGCGCTCGAGCGCGATACTCTCGGATTCATCTCGATGACAACCATCTCCCCGGTTTCGGGGTCTATGGCAAACTGGATATTCGAGCCTCCAGTCTCAACCCCGATCCGTCTGATGACAGCGAACGCCGCATCGCGCATGCTCTGATACTCGACATCGGTAAGGGTCTGAGCTGGTGCGACGGTAATCGAATCACCGGTATGAACCCCCATGGGGTCAAAGTTCTCGATCGAACATACGACTACCGCGTTGTCCTTTGAGTCCCTCATGACCTCCAGCTCGAACTCCTTCCAACCGGCGATAGAATGCTCGATGAGAATC
>JAJYVK010000358.1 GCA_021792075.1 Actinomycetes bacterium
TTGGCGGCGAACGCCCTCTAGAACGGCCTCACCCCCCAATCGGTAAGCTTTAAGCTGCAGACTGAGCCGCCTAGGTACCATTAGCTCAAGTGAGGCTCCCTCGTCGAAGTACTCTTGTATGAGCCTTACCTGGTGCTCTCCCCAGGCAGCAATGGCTTCAGTGTCCGGAGATGGAGACCGCCCCAACGCGAAATCGGCAAGTGTCTTTTGGCTTAGGCCAAACTTAACCAGGTCGTCTTCGGGCCAGTACGCCCGGCCTCTGCGCAAGTCGTCGGCGGTGTCTTGGAGGAAGTTTGCGAGCTGTAGCCCGGTGCATATTGCATCAGAGTACTTATAGTGCCAGCTATCTCCAAGGCCGAACAATCCCAGCACCAGCCGGCCTACTGGATCAGCTGAATGGCGGCAGTATTCCAGCGTGTCGTCGATGGTTTTATAGGATCTTTTATCCTGATCCATCTCGTTTGCCTTTATCAGCTTGTCGAATTCCTCGTAAGGCAGTCCAAAGTTGCGAATCGTCTCGGAAAGGGCTCGAAAGATTGGGTGGCGTGCACGCCCGTCATATGCGAAGTTGAGTTCGCTGCGCCACTTTTCAAGGGCGAGTCGGCGGTCTCCCGCGAATTCGTCCCCTAAATCATCTACGCCGCGGCAAAAGGCATAAATGGCGCTGAAATGTGGGCGCAAGGCTTTAGGGATGAAAAAAGAAACCACCGTGAAGTTCTCGTAATGGCGGCTCGCAATGCTCTGACAGTATCGGAAGTCCTCCCTTCTGCGATTGCCGACCATTGCCGATGTCATCGAGGCCCTTTTTCCTTGCTTGCTTTTTGGTAGCGAGCCAGAGCGAGAAGCGGGAATACATCGCGGTACAACGTGTAGTTGATGTAAAAGTCCCCTGGAAAACCTGTCCCGGTGTACTCCGGTTCGTCCCATCCCCCTTCGGAATTTTGATTGCTAATCAGATAATTTATTCCTCTTTTGGTAGCTTCACTGTCGGTTCGGCCTCCCGCGACGAGCGCCATTACCGCCCATGCCGTTTGAGACGCAGTGCTATCTCCTACACCGCGAAGTCTTGGCTCGCGATATGATTCGCACCGCTCCCCCCATCCGCCGTCAGAATTTTGGTGTTTTACGAGCCAGTCCAGAGCTCTCTGGACCCAGGGTTTGCTCATGTCGTAGTGGATTGCCTCAAGGCCCGGGATGACCGCACCAATGCCGTAGATGTAGTTGACACCCCAGCGTCCAAAAAAAGATCCGTCAAGCTCCTGTTTCTTGCGAAGGAACCTGATGCCTCTCTCTATAACCTGCCACGCATCGTCGTAGCCGAATTGTCCCAACGCTTCAAGCACGTGCCCGGTGACGTCCTCGGTCGGAGGGTCGTTCACCCAGCCGAAATCGCTGAATGGGATCCGCGTCACCCAATTTTTCACGTTGTCTGCATCGAATGCTCCCCATCCACCGTTCTTGCTCTGAAGCTTGACCATCCAACGAAAACCCTTTGTTAAAGCTTTTTTGCGGCCCTGGTCGTCTGGTAGCCTGAGGTGATTCAGCGCCATCAAGACAATTGCGGTGTCATCTATGTCGGGGTAGTTGTCGTTGAAGAATTCGAAGGGCCACCCTCCCGGCTTGACTTTGGGCCGACGCACAGCCCAGTCGCCGGAGGTGGTCAGAACCTGCTGGTTCACTAACCAATTTCCTGCCGCAACGAGTGCAGGATCCTCTGGCGCCAGGCCGGCCTCAGCTAGTGCAAGCACCGACAATCCGGTGTCCCAGGTAGGAGAGACACATGCTTGAAGCCACCACCGCCCGCCAGGTTCACTGACCCCGAAGCGTTCAAGCCCTTCCCATCCGCGTTTGAAGCAAGGGTGGTCGGTGCGCCCAAGCGTCTTGAACACGATGAGCGCGTAAAACCAGGGCGGCTGTATCCCTCCCCAACTTCCGTCTTCTTCCTGGCGCTCGACCAGCCACTGGAATGCCTTTTCAATGGCGTGGGATCGGCCGGGCTTGTGGGAAAGCTTGTGGTAGCGATGGAGCAGGTCATCGGCTAGATAGAAGAGTTTGCCTAAGGTATCTTTTCCTTCTCGCGTTGGCGCGGCGCCTTTGAAGAGTTCGCTGACGCCTTCGCCCTCGGCCACCGGAAACACCGGCCTATAGGACATGAGAATTGAAAGTGCTACGACTGTCGGCCTAGCCCAGCTTGCGAAGTCCCAAATGCTGATCGGAGAGTATTGAGGTAGCCACATTAGCTCTGGGGGGAGAATTGGCAGCTCCTCCCAACTGTATTGTCCTAACATGGCGAGCCAGAACCGGGTAAAGACCCGGCTCTCTTCGATACCGCCATGTTCAGCAATGAATCTGCGGGCGCTCTGCATTTCTTTCGAGGACGGGTCGTAGTGGAGTAGCTTCAAAGCCTGGTACGCCTCTATGGTGGCATTGAGATCACCTGGATCTCCGTAAAAGATCGACCAGGAACCATTTGGATTCTGCTGGCTCAAGATGTAGTTCATAACGTGCTCTTCACGCTCGGGTATCCGAGTGTCGAGGATGTGCAAAAGCATGACGTACTCCGACTCCATGCACACATTGGATAGCAACGTTCCCCACCAATAGCCCTCCTGCTTTTGAAGGCTCAGCAGGTGTCTGCGCGCTGCCGCAATTGAACGAGACATCGAATCCTGCACAACCGCTTCCGAAACACTCATCGTCGCCGACCTTTCGATACCTGAGATCATCGCTGGAACCTATTTGGGGTCACTTTCTCTCGCCTAAGGGGGTTACTTTCCCTCACCTAGGGGACAGGCTCTCCGCGTAACTTCCCAAGATAAAGACTAGCTTCGGAGCCGTTCCTTATTTAGCATTTTTACAGGGGGCATTCATTTTTTGCCCCAAGATACTTAAGCTGCTGTCCCAAAGATGCAGCTAAGTGCCTATATCATCGCTCTTTACGATTGGCATGGGCGAGCGCACAGAATCTATGGCGGGTCAGATGAGATCTCCAAAATGTGGCTCGGCGTCATGATGCGAGACCAAAAAGATTGCCGCCTTGGCTCGGCGTTTGGGAGAAAGTAGATCAGGCTCCACAGTCAAGCCGGTACCCCGGACTCGATTGATGGTTATTTGGTCGACTCGATGTACGGCTTTACCATATCGAGGGTGTTGTCGAGCAGAAACTGTGCCATCTGGCCCAATTCTGTGGCCAGCGGGGAGTTGAGCTGGGCAGCTCTCTCACGACTGAGCAGCGCAAAGTGTTGAGCTTGAGACCAGGCCTTGCCAACTCCACCGGAGGAAAGAATGATCTTTACGGCCTTGTCGACGCTGGAGTCGTCCATATTCCGCGAAAGAAGAGTCTC
>JAJYVK010000359.1 GCA_021792075.1 Actinomycetes bacterium
ACCCAGGCAGGGAGACGATGGGTGCGTCGGTTTTCGTTGCCAAACGCGGTGGCGTGATCATGACCTGTGCCGCAACGACAGGCTACATGATCGAGTACGACAACCGACATCTATGGATGAAGCTCAAGAGCATCAAGTCGAGCCACTTTGCAAACTACAGGGAGGCGTGGGAGGCAAACAGGCTTCTCCAAAAAGGGATGCTTTATCCCATCCTCTCCAAGACCTACAAGCTGAAAGATGTCGGCGAAGCCGCCTACGCCGTCCACAGAAATCTCCACGAGGGCAAAATCGGGGTCCTCTGCCTTGCCGATGCGGAAGACCAGGGAATCGAAGACTTCGAGATGCGCGACAAGGTAGGCGAAAGCAAGCTTCGGCTTTTTAGAAACCACGCCAAGTATCTCGAGAAGAGATGATCGAGCGCCATCTGACAAAGATGCGCTCGATGAATCCCAAGCGGGTAAGCCGACCTAGCCCTGTGCAACCCTGGACTGCGGATAGCGGTTTATCTCTACCGTATCAGCCGCCGAACTGTCTTCCACAAGTTGTAGCGAAGGTCCCTCATCCAGGAGAGTCAGCCTTCCGCCGCTGTCCCAAGCCACCGGTATAGGATCGCTGACCTCGCCAATGAACTCTCCGTTCGCGTCCTGGTTGTGAAAGGCCAGCATCATCCAGTTGCCCATGCGATTTCGCACAAGCCTCCCGCTGTAGAGACGGTCATCGCTAAGAAGGTGGGCGTTGGCGACGTCGAATCCACTCAAAAGGCTATCCCCAGTTGCGACCCATATTCCGCCCCGAGTCTCCTTCTCACGTCTCGGAGTGGCCAGCTCAGGGTGAAGGCACGAAAAGAGCAACACCGATCTGCCTTCTACCTCTTCGACCTGCATAACTTCCATGACTCCAAAGCCGGAGTTCGGATTGCTCAGCGGTGCAGTGGTTTCCCAATTGACAAGATCGTCAGAGACAAGATGACCAACCACCCCTCGATTGTCATCCTCCCCTAGGCGGCAGCGAGCCGTGACGAACATATGCCAGCCACGCCCATCTGGATCCTTGAACACCCAGGGATCCCGCCATGCCTCGCTGCCCCAGCTCGAATCGCCAAGCTTCTCGTACCATCTATCGTCGGCAGACAGCACCTTGAATTCCGGATGTCTATTCCAACGGATCAGATCGTCAGAGGTCGCAAGCCCGATCCTTTGGACGAGCCCATTTTCGTCCGCTCCGATACCCGTGTAGTACATATACCAAAGGCCGTCAGGGCCGTTCACCACAGACCCTGTCCACGTGGCAATATCGTCGAACGCCGGACGATCCCCAGGGACCAAAGCGTCAGGGAGCAAACTCCAGTTGTAAAGATCTACTGAGACTGCATGACCCACCGTGGCACGAAAATGGCGCCTATCCGGAGCACGAAGAGCCCTTGACGCTCTCAAAAAGAATAGATGGTACTCATCACCGGTGTCGGCCAACCAAAAGTCCCACGTCCAGGCGTCAGGAAGCCTAAGCATCTCTAAACCTGGCCCACGCCCGTGGTGTTGAACTCCCCGTGCAAGAAATCTTACAATTCATCGCCCAAACGTTCCTAGTAAACTTTGAACACCAAGGGAGACGGCTGACAAGCGAGATCTGGTACTAGCTTGTCAGCCCTTTTACCCTAGGGTGTTTCCCAACGCCCATAACTGTGCTCCGAGAACGCATGCTAGCCCTAAAGACAAAGATACCTCTTTTAGCATACGTTTTCTGGCTTTGTAATTACAAATATGAAATGTGCCCTTTTTCTGTCATTATGTTCCACTAATTAATTCTAATTACTCAGCAAAAACTCGCATGATCTCGATCCTTGGTCCAGCACAATTACGATCTACCGACCAGAGCTGAAGAACGATCTATCTTCATGCCTTTGTACAACATACAGTCGATTGTCGAACTAAACGAAACCAGAGCAAACAAATCTGTCTCTCCCAGGTACTTTGTTAGAGGCGACACTTATCGCTTGCTTATAAATGGGACTCGATCGCGCCCGGGCCGGTCACAAAACAATCTCCGCCATAAGATGCGCCCTAAGAAGTCGGGGGGCCGACGTGTACGACATACCATTGACCTCTCCATGAGATTAGGGAATTGATCGGAAAAAAATGAGTTGCTCCGCCGACGGAATAGTAAAGCCTGGATCCATACACCCGCCAGTAACTTCCCTTGTTGTATTCGACGCCGGGAGAAATCCATTCGGCAGAGCTCTCGGGAATACTCAGACCAGTCAGATGGGGAGTTCCGCCCAGTTGGAGTAGTTGCTGATGGTAGGAGAGCAGATCCATGTCGTAGCGGTAGATGAGGCGGGTGTCGTAGTCATGCACAGGGTCGGAGATAGCTTTTATTTGGATATAGGCTGCCAGCGGAAAGAAAAAGGGGTGAGCCACCTGGGGGTCCCCGCTCAATATGGCATTCCAAAGCAGCTTTACATCTGCGTCAAAGACAGGGCCCGAATCTGTTGGCTTCTCCCCGGTCTGAGACAGAAGACCCTGGTCGACAAGCGCAATCGTGGTAGGGGTGGTGGTAGATGAGGTTGAGGTAGACGGAGCCGCTCTCGTGGTTGTTGTGGGCATTGCCGCAAGAGTTGTGCCACACGATGCGAACACCAAGGCGGGCAGGACCCAAAGTGCCACCTTTTGGCTTCGCACGCTAACGCCTCACCGATTCGCGAACCATAGATTGACCCACTCTAATCGAATGGAGTGAAAAGTTGAATTCTGGTGTTCCGGCGCCGGTTTTTGAATTTCAAAGAACTCGGCTATCGTCAGATAAGGGATTCCCGCGCCAAGATTGGAGGCAAGCAGTGCTGAGCGAGATCGACCATGTGGCAATTGCAGTAAATGACCTGGAGGCAGCGATCGCCTTCTACAAGAACGCATTCGGCGTCGAGGTCGAACACCGCGAAGTCATAGTATCAGACCTCGTCGAGGAGGCGATGATCAAAGTCGGCACCTCGTACATCCAGCTGCTCTCCCCTACCGCACCAGAGTCTCCGGTTTCCAAATTCCTCGAGAAAAGGGGTGAGGGACTTCACCATGTTGGTTACAGGGTTCCAGACTGCCAAGAGGCTTTGGAAAGGGTAAAGGGTGAAGGATATCCGGTCATTGATCAACTGCCCCGACCCGGTTCTCGAGGCACCACAGTGGCATTCATACACCCCAAAGGAGCCATGGGGACGCTGATCGAACTCGTCCAGCCCTAGATTCAGACTGGCCTTCTCCCTTCTAGCGCCCTTCCAAGGGTTAGCTCATCGGCATACTCAAGATCTCCTCCGACTGGAAGGCCGCTAGCAAGCCTCGTAACTGAG
>JAJYVK010000360.1 GCA_021792075.1 Actinomycetes bacterium
GGCGTTGACCACTCAGTTCAAGTCTATGGGACTGACCATTCCACTGCTGTTCAGCCACGCCGAAGCCTCCACTTTGTATACAAAGCCGGCTGGTGCGGCGGGCAACGGAGTGATCATCGGAAGCTCGATAGGAGGAATTGGACCCTCTCTGCCTTCCAACTATCCTGGCAGGAGCATCATCACGTCATTCGCAGATACATTCCAGAAGAACAATGGATACTATCCTCCGGAGTTCGCCTTTGATGCCGGTGGAGCAGTTGCCATGATTGCCAAGGCAGTCACAGAAGACGGAGCCACGCCGCAAGGGGTGGATAAGGCACTCAACAACATGACCATTACTACCGGTGACGGTACATACACCTTTACCCCCACGGACCACTCTGGACTAAATGTAAACCAAGTTGCGATCACTAGGGACCAGAATGGGACCTTGGTTCCGACAGCCTTTACCAAGGCCATGGTGGCTAAGGCGTCCTAGCCAAGGCGCGGCTCCTCAAAGAGACCGAGCTGGTTTTGTAGGTCCAGGGCAGTTGCCGCGCTTGAGATATGAGCGAACGGAGTCGAGACCAAAGCGGCTCCGAATCGCTGGTGCAGGAGGTGTGGTTATCAGGTAATGGCTTCTATTGTGGCGGTCGCGCCAGCGGCTGTCACAATAGAGCCTGAAGGGTCGGCGAGTTTTGGCCTCTATGAAGTTCATGGTCAGTCTCAGATTAAGGGAGGTGAGCCGGAGAGATCGCCGAGACGGATTCCTTTGAACGTCAGCTGCTAGTCCATCTCGTCAACACCGTGGTTGAACTGCTCTTGTGCAACCACGTGGGCTATTTCAGCTGTGGCTGTGTCGTATTTTGAGATATCGCGTCGATGAAAAAGAACTATCGAGACTGTCTGGGTGGTCAGCTATTTTCGATCGGGATAACAGAGTGTTGGAGCGGTAAAGATGCTTGATAAATAGTCAATTGCGACGTCTTGGCTGTATATCTCAACTAGCTGTCAGTGGTCAAAGTAGTGTATGGTGGGTTGAGCTAGTCTTGGTAGTTGTTATTGCGAGAACCGTGTGCTGTCAGCTCGAGGATCGTCGCTTTGATTCGTTTATAGCGGTGCAAGCACTGGGGTGAATACTTCAATTCGGTGGGTTTGCCGCATGGGTTTGGCGCGAAGGCTGGGCCGTCGAAGCAAGATGGACTTTAAATCACAGGCGGGCAGCGCAAGCGTTGAATGTGACAAAAGTCTTTGGGGATTGGCGAGAGCCGTAACTAGGTGGTATCGGGGTGGCTGAGGCTAGCGAGTTTTTGGAAGCGCGAAATCTGGTGCGCAGTTTTGGAGGAGTCCGCGCAGTCGATTCCGTCTCTTTCAGCGTGGCTGAAGGGGAGTTGCGAGGGTTGATCGGTCCCAACGGAGCAGGCAAGTCGACTCTGTTCCATCTCATAAGTGGGCACTTCCTGCCCGATGCAGGGAGCTTGACATTCGACGGTATCCATGTGGAGCACAAGTCTCCAGCTGCCCGGGCGAAGATGGGAATCTCGATAACGTTTCAAGCCGTGCACCTGTTCAACGGGATGACCGTGTTGGAGAATGCCATGGTCGGAGGCCATACCTGGACCAAGCATGAGTGGATCGAGGCGTCGTTTCGCCTTCCGCGTTGCCGGCGCGAAGAGCAGAGTGTTACAGAGCAGGCGATGTCGGCTCTGGAGATGGTCGGGCTTGATCGATACAAGGATCATTTGGCGGAAGCGCTCCCTCTGGGCAAACAGAGGGCGCTTCAGATCGCCCGAGCTCTCTGCTCCAAGCCAAAGCTGCTGCTCCTAGATGAGCCCGCCTCAGGGCTTAGGGGAGACGAGAGGCAGGATCTCGCCTCTCTCTTGGAGAAGCTTCATGAAAGCGCTTTGACCATGATCTTGATCGAACACGACGTGGATTTTGTAACTCAAGCGGCGGGAAAGATTACTGTCTTGGATCAGGGGCAGGTGATAGCGGAAGGGACTCCCGCTGAGATCCGTGACGATCCAGCCGTCATATCCGCTTATTTGGGAACGGCGGTAAGCCATGAAGCAAGCTGAATTTTCACCGGCTTCTCAAAATGGGCTTGTCGGCCACGAGACGCTATTGGCCACTTTCAGCCTGGTCGTGCGCTATGGCGCCGTCGTGGCCCTTGACGGAGTGGAAATTGAGGTTTCTAAGGGCGAGATAGTGGCGCTGATCGGCCCCAACGGAGCTGGAAAGTCAACGTTGCTGAACGCTTTATCGGGAATCATCCGTCCTGCAGCCGGCAGGATTGTGCGTAGCGGAAGGCTTTCCCATGTTCCCGAAGGGCGGCAGGTCTTCCCGGATCTGACGGTGGAGGACAACATCCGCCTCGGTGCCTACCGAGGAGGATCGAGAGATCCCTTGCCGATGTACGAGCTGTTCCCGCAGCTTCGGGCACTCCGGCATCGCCGTGCCGGGGGTTTGTCAGGCGGAGAACAGCAAATGGTTGCCATCTGCCGGTCCCTTATGGCGAAGCCAGACGTTTTAGCCATAGACGAGCTATCTCAGGGGCTCGCGCCGCTCGTCGTTGCCGACATAGCTAGGCACCTGATCGAGATGAACGAGCAAAACGGAACTGCGGTGCTGCTGGTCGAGCAGAACGCTCAGCTGGCCCTCTCGATCGCCTCCAGAGCCTATGTCTTGGAAAATGGTTGCATAAGGTTGGAGGGGCGTTCGTCCGAACTTATGAAGGACCCGGCTGTTCGCGCCGCTTATCTTGGGGGGCCAGGAAAGAGATGACTGCATTCGTAGAGTACTTGCTCACAGGAGTCTCAAGGGGCCTTGTCTTCGCGCTTTTGGCCATGGGCTTTGTCCTGATCTACCGGGTCACTCGAGTGGTCAACTTTGCCCAGGGTGCATTTGCTATCTTTGGCGGGTTCATCACCTACTCCCTACTGCGGGCAGGCGTGCCACAGGGCGTCTCGGAGTTGCTGGCTGTAGTGGTCGCAGCGCTGATAGGCCTTGTTTTCGGGATCATCACCATCGGCGGAGAGATCCCGTTGCTCGCCTCTCTCGTCATCACTATCGGGCTTTCGATCCTTAGCGAGGCGATTGGAATGCTGGTTTGGGGCACCATCCCCATAACCTATTCAGGGCTGGCTGGTCATGATTTTGTGCTATTCGGAGCATTCATTCAACGCCAGTACCTCATCGTTGTCGTTGCATCAATCGCGGTGTTTGCCCTATCGGCCTACGTCTTTGGCCGCACCTATTTCGGCAAAGCCATGAGTGCATGCGCCTCGAATCCTTACGCTGCCCGGCTCACCGGCATCAATGTGAAAAGAATGGGTCTGATTG
>JAJYVK010000361.1 GCA_021792075.1 Actinomycetes bacterium
TATGAGAAGCGCATCCTCGAACCCATGGGTGGTGATCAGCCCAAGAACCGGACCCTTATGTTCGATGAGCGCGTTGGTGCCTACGGTTGTGGAGTAGACCATCGACTCCGCCAATCCGAGGAGCTCCGGACCGGTCATTTTAAATAGCTGTGCGGCCTCCTCGATGGCGTTAGTCACGCCTACCCTGAGATCGAATGCAGTGGTGTCGGATTTGCCATGGACGGTGGCACCACCTCGCGATACGACAACGTCGGTGAAAGTGCCACCTACGTCGACACCTATACGGACTCCGTCGCTCATCTATGATCCTCCGAAGAGGCTCGACCAGGCTGCGACATATGGCGCCGTTCGAATGCATCGAGATCAAACTGAATATCCCACGTCAGAGGGTGACCCGGTGGAAGGTATTCAGTTTCGACCATCGTTCCGCAGCCCGGGCAGTAGAACTCGATCAAACGAATCCACTCTGGGTCGAACGAGAAATTGAAGTGCTCGTCAGTGCCGATCACCGGATGCACCTCCCGCGGATTGCGATTGGCGATGAGGCAGCCCTCTTTGTACGAACGATCCGCGGGACCGAGATCGGTGCTGCAACGGTTGCAGATCCATCTTCTGGCCGGCAGCTCGATATCCAAGTACTCTGTGACGCTCACCCTCATTTGCAGCGCCCCCAAGCCCCACCAATGCAAAAGATGAAGCCGCGGCAAAACCGCGAGAGCCCCGCGCACAGGAATTGAGTGCGACTATTCAACTCGGTCAGATCCGAGCGTGGCATATGATCTCCCCCTAATGCTTCTTTGAAAAACTCCCATGACAACCGTTATTCTGAACGGTCCGCCCTTCAATGGTCTTCAAACCCTGTGACCATCATCCCCACAATGGAATCAATCCAACAGTCACAATCAGAAGCGCTCCGCGGACCCGTTGCCGTCCAGATACGGCCGGCTCAGCGAGATCTCCATAGCGCACTTCACTAAAACCGGAGCAACCTCTTCCTCCAGAAACTGCCTTGTCAACCTGACCGACGGCGCAGAGATGTTGATCGCCCCAATCGGCAAGCCCCTATCTCCGAAAATCGGCGCGCCAACCGACCTTACGCCTAACTCCATTTCCTGATCATTGATCGCATAGCCCTTCTGCCGGATCGTTGCTAGCTCCTCTTCCAAGGTCTTGCGATCTGTGATGGTGAACTCAGTGTATTTCTCGAAGCTACAGCCATCGATAACCTTTGACCGGTGAGCATCAGGCAGCAGAGCAAGAATCGCTTTCCCCATCGACGAACAGTAGACTGGCATGCGTGAGCCGACAGAGGTCTTGAAGAACAGTCCAGTTGGCCTGGCTTCCAGACGTTCCACATATACAACCTCTGAACCATCCAGGAGCGACAGGGTTACGTTCTCGCCAAACTGTTCAGATAAACTTCGCATCAAGGGACTCGCGAGTTCTCTCACCTGCAGTCCGGCAAGATAGTTGTATCCCAGCTCTAGGACCTTGGGCCTAAGTGAATAGCAAAACGAGGGCGCCGGAGCCTGCTCCAGATAGCCAAGATCGACCAGCGCTCTGGCAAGACGATGAACGGTTGGCTTGCTGAAGCCCGTAATTTGGGTTAACTCGGAGAGCCCCGTCGGCTTTCCAACAGCCGCCAGAACCGACAGGAGGCGCAGCCCACGTGCAAGCGTGCCCTTCTCCTGTTCAGATTCGGCCCTATAGGGCTCTTGGTTCACTATCCGTACCAGCCTTTCTTATATCGGACCATCATAAGATCCTCGAATAACCGTGTCAAGCCACTTGACAATATTTCAAAAACCCGGGAAGCTTGGACCTCTTCCACCTCCCATGAACCACAGCTGTCGGAGTACAGAACTCGGCGTTTATTCACACTCCCTGGTTTTCCCCCAAAACTGATCCCACTCTTATTTCACGATGAAACTCACTTCGAGCTAATTGCGAATGGATACACTCGTTTACAGGATGGAGATGTATGGCGACGCCACGCGTGCTAGGTACGAATTCGACTCAGTGATTGGACATGCGACCGCGATTGAGCTACCACCTCACGGCGTGGGACACAAGAGCTCTTGGCTCAGCCGCGTCCTGGTAGCCATTCTGCTTATAGCTGTGGCCTCACTCAAACTCGTCTCATGGCACGACACCCCCACGCCATATCCCTCCGCCCCCGCATTCTGCGCGAAGACGGCAAAGATTCGCAGTACAGCTGATATAACCCCAACAGAGGCGCTTGCGGCTGCGATCAATTCATACAATGCACTCCAGGCATGCTTCGGCGGGCCTATGGACTCTTTCCGGGGGCCTTATGCCGGGCTAGCATCTGCGTGGCCAGAGTCACAGGCTCTTGCAGCCATGATCTATCTTTCCGGTGTCTCCAAGCCCTCCGGAACTGTCACAGACTCCATCGAGCAGAACATCTCAATCCTTAAAAATTACTGGGATCCCAAGGGGGGCTACTTTCCAAACGGTCGCTGGTTCGCAAAAGGCGTCGGCGTCAAGAAATTCGATGACAATGCCTGGCTCGGAATGGATCTGGCAAATGCCTATCTCCTGACCCGTGACCCCGTGTATCTCAACAAGGCGGAAGCCGTGGCTAAATTTGAAGCTACCGGCTGGTCCTCCAACAAAGCCTTCGCGTTCCCTGGCGGCATCTTCTGGCAAGAGCCGAAGTACGGCCATCATCGCAATGCGGTCAGCACCGCTGGTGCGGCGTTGCTTAATGCTCAACTCTTTGCGATCACCGGAACCGGGCTTTACCGGAATAGGGCGGAGAAATACCTGCACTGGACGGTCACCGCGCTAACACTCAAGAACGGGCTGATTGGTGATCAGATCTCGGCCAACGGTGTCGTCAGCAGGAACATCTGGTCTTACAACCAGGGCCTTGTGATAGCCACCTACACCTCTCTCTACAAGACCACCAAGAATCCGGTCTACGTGGCGGCGGCAGGGCTCTTAGCCGAACACTCGCTCAGGTACTTTGGAACCGGCAGCCGCTTGGAACGCCAGCCACCGGTCTTCGATGCCATATACCTGCGCAGCCTTGCCGAACTCTACGCGGTTGCCCCAAACCCCGATTATCTTCATGCCCTGCAGTCCTATGCCACCTATCTGTACCAACGGATGGTTCCCTCTACCGGAGTAATCCGCCAAGGACCAATGGCCAATTCCTCGACCGGCTGGCTACTGACCCAAGCGGCGGCAACTCAGGTGTTCACCATCTACGCCACAATGGCGGGACATTCGGTCCGGGCATGACGCATAATGCCGGCAAGCATCCCTAGACAGCCCCACAGGCGCCC